>JAJOKM010000161.1:0-17886 GCA_021129835.1 Thermodesulfovibrionales bacterium
CGCTCGGAATGACAAAAGCGAAGGGGTCGAAATGACAAAGTGGCTTGTCTATTGAGTTACGCTGACTTATTGAAGAAATTACAGGGGAACTTCAGCCTAACAAGGGTTTGCTCTAAGATGAGAAAAAACAGGACAGATACATATCTACTTAACAGACCATATTAATCTTGAGTTTTTCGCCTTTGTCCTGATTATTATTCTTCACGCAACTTTATTTTAAGCTGTTTTTCAGGTCAGATCATCTTTGTGTTTAGGGAAATAAGAATTACGAGGATTACACCCGGTTTGACGCTTGATACTACATCCAATCCGCAGCAGCGATGCTAGGACTCGCTTTGCTTTGGTGGCTGGCCATTTACTCATGCAGTGACCGAAAAGACGTCTCTCATTTCAGGAACGGGCTCTCTGTGCTCGAGACGATCGGCCATCACCCGCAGTGCCAAAGCCTTTACCATCGCAATAGCTTCTTCACGTGTTTGCCCATACGCAAGCACTCCGAGAAAGTCAATCGCTTCTGCGATCCAGCGTCCATCTTCCTCTTGCTCGATTTCGATGGTTACATTCATCGCATCACTCCCTTCTGCAATGACCCCTCTCCAATATGCCTTCCGTAAATATCATCATATCTCTTGATATCATCTTCTCCAACATATTCCCCGTTCTGAACCTCAATTATCTCGAGCGGGATCTTTCCCGGATTTTCGAGTCTATGGAGTGTTGATTTCGGGACATACGCAGACTCATTTTCGTGTATAAATACTTCTTTATCCCCTACTGTTGCCCTTGCTGTCCCTTTTACGACTACCCAGTGTTCAGATCTGTGATGATGCATCTGGAGGCTCAGTCTTTCACCGGGATTTACTACTATCCTTTTTATCTTATATCTCGCTCCGTCCTCAAGGACGGTATAGTCTCCCCATGGCCGGTAAGTTGTGGCATGTCCTTCCGTCTCCTGCCTGCCATCTCTCTTTAATCTATCTACTATATCCTTTACCTTTTGCGACTCTCCCCTCTTTGCAATCAATAGGGCATCATCTACCTCAATAACCAGGCAATCTTCTAACCCTATGGTCGATATATGCCTCTTATTTCCGAGTATAAGAGACCCCCTCGTGTCGAGTGTCAGCACATCTCCCTTTATGGCATTATTATTTTCATCCCTCTCCATAATATCATATAGGGAATCCCATGAACCTATATCGTTCCAGTGCAGATCAAGCGGGAGCAATGCCACCCTGTCTGATTTCTCCATAACGGCGTAGTCTATGGAGACATTAGGCATCTGTCCGAAGTCTGAAAGCATCCCTTCAAAATTCATGCCGAGCATTCTCTTTATTTCATCCGTATACTTATGCAGCTCTTCAGTCATTGTCTTTACGCTGAAGGCAAACATCCCGGAATTCCAATAATAATCACCACTTTCTACATACTGTTCAGCGGTCTTCATATCCGGTTTTTCTTTAAAGCTATCGACCTTGAAACAATCAATAACTGAATTCTCACTCCTCACTGATAGCTCCTCGCTGCTAACTTTTATATACCCATAGCCTGTCTCTGCCCTTGTCGGTCTTATTCCGAGTGTCGCTATATAACCCTCTTTAGCCACTTCTTCTGCACGGCTGATATATTCAGCAAATCCATCAGCAGGCTGTATGATATGGTCAGAAGAAGAGATGAATACGACTTCGTCTCCGCTGCAGCCAAGTTTCTCTATGCAGTACTTTATTCCGAGGGCTATCGCCGGCGCCGTATTTCTGCTTAGAGGCTCAAGGACTATTCTTTCGACAAGCGATGAATGGCAAGCAGCAGACAGAGAGTTTAATTCTGATAAGACTAAAAACTTATAGTCACTGTTTGTTATTACAATGATGTCTTCAGGTCGCACCACTCCCAGCAGTCTCTCCACTGCCCATTGCAGGAGGGATTTATCACCATATAGTTTCAGAAATTGCTTCGGGTGGTCTTTTCTGGACAATGGCCAGAGCCTTGTGCCGCTCCCGCCTGCAAGGATTATTGCCTTCATAAATATCTCTCTTTTGCATTCATAATTTCATCTTCGATAAACGATTTATATTGATATAGACCCTCCTGGTCTTTTGCCTCTACACGCATAACAATGACAGGCTGTGTATTGCTTGCCCTTATCAGTCCCCATCCATTTTTAAATGTTACCCTGACGCCATCTATTGTATTTAGGTCTAATATTTTATGAGGAGAGGTCATTTTATTCTTATACCCTATAAATC
This sequence comes from Thermodesulfovibrionales bacterium, assembly GCA_021129835.1. GTDB lineage: Bacteria > Nitrospirota > Thermodesulfovibrionia > Thermodesulfovibrionales > Dissulfurispiraceae > JAJOKM01. The sequence continues at coordinate 2,247 of JAJOKM010000161.1, forward strand.
TTTCGACGACCTTTTCGACTACTGCCTTATTGTCATCTTCAGTGCAATCAATCCTTATCTCAGGCGTATAGAATGTTTCAGGGAGATCAGAAAGGAGCTCTCTCACGCACCTTCCCCTCTTTTTCATGATCTCTACTAATCTCAATGTGGCATAAATGGCATCATCATAGCCAAAATACCTATCTTTTATGAATATATGACCGCTCAACTCACCAGCAATTAATGCACCTTCCTCTTTCATCTTCTGCTTTATGAGGGAATGGCCTGCCTTCCACATTATGGGGTTACCGCCATGCCTCTTTATATCATCAAACATCGTCTGAGAACACTTCACATCCCCGATCACCTTTGCACCATTATTCTCTCTTAATATCTCCCGCGCAAGGATTACCATCAACTGGTCTCCCCACACGATATTGCCATCTCTATCGACCACCCCCAGTCTGTCTGCGTCACCGTCATACCCAACGCCTATATCCGCTCTACAATTTATGGTTTCAGTAATTAAGTCTTGCATATTTTCGACAACCGTCGGGTCAGGATGATGGTTCGGAAATCTCCCGTCAGGTTCACAATAAATAGGTATTACATCACATCCGATGCTGCTGACAATCTCTGGTGCGACAATGCCTGCGGTTGCATTGCCCGCGTCAATTACAACCTTTAGTCTCTTGAATTCAGGGCCCCTAAGATATGAAAACTCATCAAGCATGTAATCTCGGTATGCCCCTATTATGTCGTAGTCCTTGACATCTCCGCCTTTATCAGCCAGCATCCAATTCTGCTGCAGTATCGTCTCTTTTAACCCTTGTATGCCTTTGCTATGGATGGTATTGCTGCCACTAGTGATCTTGAAGCCATTGTATTCTGGAGGATTATGACTACCTGTAACCATTATGCCTCCATCTAAGCCAAGATGAAAGATCGAAAAGTATTGAAGTGGAGTGGGGCAGATCCCTATGTTATAGACATTAATACCAGTAGATATTATGCCCTCTATTATACCTTCTGACAACTCATCTGAGGTGAGCCTTACATCCCTTCCGACGCTAACATGCCTTGCATTGGGCTCTCTCTTTTTTAGCAGTGAACTAAATGCCTTTCCGACAGAAATAGCGACATCTTTATCGATATCTTTACCTGCTATCCCTCTTATATCATATTCCCTAAATATCTTTTCGTTTAATAGTTCCGCTCCCTCTCCCCCTAACCCCCTCCCACCAGGGGAGGGGAAATGTTTATTGATAATATTCTGCATACACTTTACTTAACGCTATTTGTGCACCTCTTTCTCGTAAGCCTCTTTGCCGGCCTCAACTGCAGTCGTTATTGCTGATTTTTTTTCCTCGAAAATCTCTTTCCCCTTATCAATTGCCGATAAGACTTTTTCTTTTGCTTGGCACGCATACCCAGTCGTCTTTTCTCCTGCATCGCTCGCAATCTCCTGTATTTTTCTCCTCGTCTCGACTCCTGATTGCGGCGCCAGAAGAAGTGCCAGACCGGCGCCAACCACGCCTCCGAAAAGAAACGCAAATGCTACGCAACTTGCGTCAAAACCACCTTCTTCTCTTCTCATCTCATACCCTCCCTTCTTTGATCTGTTTTATTAAATTATTCAAGGCCGCCTTAATGCCCGCCTTCACACCTGAAACCTGTAAAGATACACCTCCTCCTAAAGTATTGGTAAGGCTGCTAATCGCCTTCAGGTTTATTACTATTTCACGAGTTGCACCAGAAATGTCTCTGGCGCTCTCTGTTACCATCCCTACATCATCGCTGACCTTTTTCAGGCTTCTCAATGTCTGTTCCGCTTCTCCAAGGACAGGTCTTATCCTTACATCTTCTGTTATAAGCCCTACTTCATCGCTGACTCTTCTCAGGCTTTTCAAGGTCTGCTCTGTCTCTTTGAGGATAGGACTCACCTTCTCCTCGGTGACTCTTGAGAATTCTTTAAGAATGAATGAGGCTTTTCTTAGCTCAATTGCGGCATAAATAAGAAAGCCGATAACAAGCAAGAAAACGAGTGCAATCATAAAAAAACCGATACTCAAAATTACGATCAACCACTGAATATCCATTCTACCTCCTATTATGGCACATCGCGACTTATTCGTTCATCCTGTCATTCCGACTTGTCCGGAATTGTTCCTTCATACCTCATAGCATGGTGCATCGTTACTTGTTCGTTTGTCTCAATTTCAAGACGATTCATTTTACGAACATGCAATATTCTCTGAATTACCGTTATATGGCCTAAGAAAAACAGTACTATAACTATATAAAGCAACCATCCTGCCACACAGCCAATTATTAAAAGTATCACTCTTTCGGGCCTCTCTATTAAACCGACATCACATCTGATGCCAATGCCCTCACTTCTTGACCTTACATAGCTCGTCAGCAGTGCCCCAACAAGACTGCCCGCAGTGAAGATAACACCTGCAAGATCATTCCCTTCAAAGAAATGCCATATAACAGCAACAAAGGTAAATGAATCTGAATACCTATCCAAGGTTGAGTCAAGAAACGCCCCGAATTTAGTGCTTTTGCTATTGACACGAGCAACGATGCCATCAAACATGTCAAAAATACCTCCAAGCAAAAGCAGCAAACCGCCAAGCACGAGATTAAAAAGTATGCTGATAGCGGCAACAACCATAATTAAAAAACCGAGTATGGTAAGTGCGCTGGGGCTTATAGGTATTCGTCTTGCTAACGGTGCAAGAGGCTTATCGAGAAAGCGCCCGAACTTAGCAGATATCAATTATTTCTCCCTTTTATTGTCTATAAAATCCTCCACCCTTTTTCTGGCCTCTTCATCCGAAAACTGAGCACCGGAGTGCTTCATAAAATAAGACGATGGAGACAGAAGAACGCCTCCTATGCCCCTATCCTTTGCAATCTTACAACACCTTATAGCATCTATCACAATTCCGGCGCTATTTGGAGAGTCCTCCACTGACAACCTTAGTTCCAGATGTATTGGGATACCACAAAAACCATGTCCTTCTATTCTCAAAAAACAGACCTTGTTGTCATTCATCCATGGGACATAATCAGAAGGACCGATATGTATATCATTGCTACTTAATCGATGCGAAATCTGGGACTGAACAGCCTCTGTCTTGGATATCTTCTTTGACTTAACCCTGCTTTTATTCGACATATTAAGAAAATCTGTATTGCCGCCTACATTTAATTGATATGTGTGGCTTATCTTTACTCCCCGATCCATAAATAATTTTGCTAGATTTCTATGAATTATAGTTGCGCCTACTTGTGATTTTATATCATCGCCGACAATAGGGATACCCTTCTCCTGAAAGCGTTTTGCCCAATCATCGTCAGATGCTATAAAGACAGGAACACAATTGATGAATGCAACTCCGGTGTCAAGACAGGCATCTGCATAGCGCCTTGTAGCATGTTCCGATCCAACGGGTAAATAGTTAATGAGCATATCTGCACCACTATCCCTTAAAACCTTAGCGATATCACACGATTTTTCATCTGACACAATAAACCTTTTGTCATCAGGATAATTTGTCATGTGTGGTGATACTCCATCAAGGACTTCCCCCATATGGACCTTTACAGGATAGTCAGGAACCTCGGGGTAAAACACCTGCGTGCAATTTGGTTTTGCAAAAATGGCTTCTCTCAAGGGTCTGCTTACCTTTCTGGCATCAATGTCAAAGGCCGCTACCACCTCTACGTCGCCCGGCAGGTATCCTCCAAGGTCGTAATGCATTAAACCAATGGATATAGCAGAGTTATCACTCTTAAAAGATCTATAGTATTCTACCCCCTGAATCAGAGAACTTGCACAATTACCAACTCCAGCAATCGCAATTTTTATCTTTCCCATAACACCTCCTCATAATACCAGCTATATATGATAGACATCCTGAGCATTATCAAGATACCTTAAGTTTATCGTAACTATATGAGCATCGTCAAGCTTCTACATAACTTTTCTCTCTTCTACCACAAATGCAGTATAGTCAGTATAAAGGAGATTTTTCATAAAGTCAATATGTAGGTTTGGCGAATTGAATTGCTATCTGTTATTCTTAAAGGATACGAATTTAGATCTGAAAAATTTAATTATTAATGAGAAATCACTTTTAAATGACCGAGTCTGAACTTATGCTTCCTGCAAATGTCCGTCAGATTACAGTAGGTGAGAAAAACATCTATATTGTTGGCACTGCCCATGTATCGAGTGAAAGCGTTAAGGATGTCAGGGATACCGCCAGTACGGTAATGCCTGATACTATCTGCGTTGAATTATGTGAGGCGCGATATAAGAACATCACTCAACCGGGTACCTGGAAAAAGATGGGTATCTTCAGGATTATCAAAGAAGGCAAGGTGCTTCTCCTTCTTGCGCAAATCATAATGACATCATTTTACCGCAGGCTCGGGAGGCGGATAGGTGTCCGTCCCGGGGCAGAAATGATTAAGGGCATAGAGATGGCGAGAAAAAACGGTGCTGAGCTTGTTTTGGCAGACCGCGACATCGAAATCACGTTGAAACGCGTATGGAGATATCTTAATTTCTGGGATAAAATACAGATACTTGCCCAATTAATCATAAGCCTGTTTGCCGTTGGGAGAATTGACAAACAGGCAATTGAGGATATGAAAAATCAGGATCAGCTTGAAGCTATGATGGAGTCTGTGGGTGAATTATTACCTGAAATCAAAAAACGCCTCCTCGATGAACGCGATGTCTATCTTGCACAGAAGATCCGTAATGCCCCTGGAACGACTATCGTTGCCGTCGTTGGTGCCGCGCATGTATCGGGAATTCTACAACACATTTATAGAGACATGCCAACAGAGCCACTCATGGAGATCCCTCCAAAATCCATTGTCATACCTATTCTCAAATGGGCAATCCCAATAATAATTATTACACTCCTTATTGTTGGTTTTTTAAAAGGTGGAACAGAACATTCTATAGAGTCAATAAAGATATGGATATTGGTAAATGGTATTTTCTCTGCAATTGGCGCCATGGTGGCACTTGCCCACCCGATTACAATACTTGCAGCATTCGCAGCTGCCCCATTTACCAATCTTAATCCCATGATCGCGGCTGGATTGGTTGCCGGACTGGTACAGGCATGGGTCAAAAGACCTACTGTTGCCGATCTTGAATACCTTCCAGAGGCAGTAACAACAGTAAGAGGATTCTGGACAAATCCAGCGAGCAAGATCTTACTGGTAGTAGTCCTTGCTAATCTGGGAAGTTCACTGGGGACATTTGTTGCTGGAAGCTGGCTTATATCGAGACTGTTTTGATAGGGGATTTGAACTCACACTGACGGCTAATATCGAGACGAAATAAACAAGGCCTTAATTAGGGTAATTTCATGGAGAATCCGAAGAGACCTCAAGCCCGAATAATTGGGCAATGGCATCGAGTCGTCTTTGAGAGTTAAATTCCTCTTTTACGAATCTTCTGCCTTCCTCTCCCATTCTGAGATTCTCCTCTTTGTTATTGAAGAGATGCTCTATTTTTTTGCCGAGGTCCCTTATATTTCCGGGTTCTGCAAGCAATCCAGTCTTGCCATCTTTTATTACTGTACTTATTCCACCGACATCGTAGGCGACGACAGGCACTTCGTGGGCTAATGCTTCAGCAGTAACTACGCCAAAGGGCTCTGGAAATATGCTTGGCACACAGGTCACGGTGGCTCTTTCGTAGAATTCAGAAACTTCCCGGTGTGATTTCCAACCAGTAAATATCACCTCTATCCCCTTTTTCTCTCTTAGATCTTCTGCTAACGATTGGCACCTCTTGACATACCCCAGGTCATCACCACCTCCGATAATTATCAATGTGGCATCTTTACAGTTTATAAATTCCATGGCCTTTATTAAATAATCTACGCCTTTTTCTTTGACCACTCTTCCAACATAGAGAATATTTTTACCACCTTTTTCTCTCTTTACCTTCTCTGGAATGTATACTTGCCTTGGAACTAAATTTATCCTCTCCTCAAGAGAGGGGTTATTTTGGAGCAAGGTTGATTTCATGTATTCACTAATTACAACAATCTCATCCAATAACGATGTAGCCTCTAACAGTCTTTTCCTCTCCCAAAATAACTCTTTCAGATCTCCTGAGAGAGGGTACCTTTGCATACATCTGCCAGCCTTGATGTTTTCTATACAATGCTCACCTGATGGCAGCTCGCATTGAAAATCATCGAGTATCTTTAATTCAGTGAGACAATAGAAAAAATGGTCATGACAATACCAGATAATTTTTTTTGCGCTAGCCTCTTTTAATAAAGTTACCACCCTGCGATCGAAGATATTATGCAGATAGATGATATCGGGTTTTATTCCGTTTAAGTAATCTCGCAGTCCGTCCAATTTATATGGGGCGCTTGTATTTCTTTCATTAATGGCCTCTAAAGGGAACTCTTTTATTAAGGAATTCGAAAAGTTTTTTGGATACTTCTTACCATAGATGATCGAGATTTCGTATCCAAAGAGGCCGAAAAGGCTTGCAAAGGAGTTAATATACTCTTCAGTGCCTCCAAATTCACCATATTTGTCGTTTATAAGTAGAATCTTTTTAGACATTTAATACCTCTCTCATTGTCCTTAAGCTGATTGAACTGAATGTGTAGGGCCCGTTCCCCGAACGGGCTGAAAATGAACTCAAGAACATGATAACAGATTACATAATATAAAGTGCTTAGTAACTACTCAGGTTTAAGGTCCAAAGTTCACGGTTCACGGTTTAAAGGTTCAACGTTCCAGGTTCAACGTTCACGGTTATAAAGGCTGTTAACTTTGAACCGCGAACTGTGAACGTGGAACCTTTTTTGTCGTGAACCGTGAACCTAACAACCTGGGTAGCACGTGTTGCTGTTCATAGATTCATCAACTATCTAAAGAAATATGAAGAGCGCAAGGTGGGCAACCGTGAACCTTGAACCGTGAGCCTGGCAACCTGAGTAGTTACGTTTATGTTATTATACGCTTACTGAACAAAATGGGAAAGGGCCAATAATATACCGGAAAATAGAGATAGAAGTTTCTGTGGTTGAATCTTGACAATACATTTAAAGGTGAAAGGGGTGTTCATATGGAAATTATTCTTAAGGAAGATGTTCAGGATTTAGGTCAAATTGGTGATGTGATAAAAGTTAAAGGTGGATACGCAAGGAATTTTTTGATACCGAAAGGACTTGCCGCAGAGGCAAACCCCAGAAATATCAAGGTGTTTGAGCATGAAAAGAAAAAGATACAGAAACTCGCAAAAAAGGCAATGACGGATGCTAAGGAGTTGGCATCGAGACTTTCAACAACACCCGTGACAATAAAGGTAAAGACAGGGAAAAGTGATAAGCTCTTTGGTTCCGTAACTGCTATGGATATTGCGGATGCCCTAAAAAAAGAGGGAGTAGATATTGACAGGAAGAAGATTTTATTGGAAGAATCCATAAGAAGACTCGGCAATTATACCGTTAGTGTAAAGATTTATCCAGATGTTTCTGCACAGCTCAATGTTCAGGTCGTGAGTGAGCGATGAAACTATAGTAACTACTCAGGTTCACGGTTTGAAATTGGAAATTGGAAAATAGGAAAAACAGTGCAAAAGCGTGAAGTCTAAATTTCGAATTTCCAATTTCTATTTTAGGTTCTTCTCCAAATTTAGTAGGGATTAGGTAGTGTAGGGCTTTATGCCCGTGCCCGCAAACATATGAACCCAAAATACCTGACCCCTCTTGACTGCCTTTCATAGAATGCCTGAAATTTGAAGATGAATTTGATATTTAATTACGCCCATAAAGGGCTACACTACCTTCGGATAACTACACTTTTCGGAGAAGAACCCTATTTTCTAATTTCAACGTTCCAGGTTCACGGTTATAAAGGCTGTTAACTTCGAACCGTAAACCGTGAACTTTGAACCCCTGGGTCTGCGGCCGGGGGCAGGACTGACAACCTAAGTAGTTACAAAATCTGCATAATCAGGTATAATAAGCATTATATTAAGATAGGAGTCAACATTGAGAGATATCGTGAGAGAGATCGGGAGAGGGATGGCCCCGGAAATTAACAGACTGCCTCCCCAGAATATAGAGGCAGAGCAGTCTGTCCTTGGTGCAATCATACTCGATAATGAGGCCCTGCCAAAGGCCATTGAGGCGCTGAGTCCGGATGATTTCTACAAAGAGGCCCATAGGCGATTGTATAAATCGATAATTGCCCTCTTTGAACGTAACGAACCAATAGACATAGTGACCCTGACAGATTACCTGAGGAAGAGTGACGAGATCGAGGCTGTTGGGGGCATCTCCTACTTATCTTACCTTGCTAACAGTATTCCTACATCTGCAAACATACGGTATCACGCAAAGATCGTTAGCGAAAAGTCCATGCTGAGGGCACTAATAAGGACCGCAACTCAGATTACTTCAGAGGTCTATGAGAACAGCAGAGACGTCGATGAGGTGATTGATTATGCACAGAAGATGATTTTCGACATTACAGACAAAAGGACAAAGATCTCTTTTTCTCCTCTGAGGGATGTCATTAAAGATACCTTTAAAATGATAGAGCACCTCTATGACAAAAAAGAGGCTATTACAGGCGTTCCATCAGGATTTAAGGATATTGATGAACTAACATCTGGATTTCAATCGGGAGATCTCATAATTGTTGGTGGCAGACCAGGCATGGGGAAAACTGCCTTTGCGCTTAATGTAGCAGGATATGTGGCTGCCGACATGAGGGAAACTGTAGCGGTTTTTAGTCTTGAGATGTCAAAGGAACAACTGGCACTCAGAATGATATGCGCAGAAAGCGGTGTTAATTCATCATCTGTGAGGAAAGGCTTTATAGGCAAGCAGGACTGGATTAAACTCACAAATGCGGCTGGAAGACTGGCAGATGCCCCAATATTTATAGATGACTCCTCTATGCTTACAGTGCTGGAGATAAGGGCAAAGGCGAGGAGATTAAAGATGGAATATGGCATGCTTAGTCTTATAGTGGTTGACTATCTTCAACTAATGCGAAGCATGGGTAAGTTTGAACGCCGGGAACAGGAGATATCAGATATATCCAGGTCGTTGAAGGCCTTAGCAAAGGAGTTGAAGGTTCCGGTGATTGCATTAAGCCAGTTAAACAGGGCTGTAGAGCAGAGGGGAGAGAAGAGGCCTACATTGGCTGACCTTAGAGAGTCAGGCGCCCTTGAGCAAGATGCAGATGTAATTATATTCCTCTATAGAGATGAGTTTTACAACAAAAACAACCCCTCTAATAAGGGTAAGGCAGAGTTAATTGTGGCGAAACAGAGGAATGGTCCTACAGGTATAGTTAATCTTACTTACCTTGCAGATAGCACCAAATTTGTTGATTTTACAGACCTGTCCTACGAAACAGAAGAGGAGGTCTATTGATGAAAAGATCCCCGGCCGTAGCAGGACAGTTTTATTACGGCAATGCACAGAGATTAAAAGGGCAGGTAAAACAATATATAATTGAAGGAGCAGCAAAGAAAAAGGTTATCGGTATTCTTTCACCGCATGCAGGTTTAGTCTATTCAGGGCATGTGGCCGGCGCTGTGTACTCCTCAATCCAGTTTCCAGAGACATTTATTTTTTTAGGGCCAAATCATTCAGGAGTTGGTTCGATGGTATCAATCATGACCTCCGGTGAGTGGGAGATACCGTCAGCGGCATTCCATATAGATGAAGGTCTTGGCAAGGATATAGTTCAGAGATCACACTATATAGCAGAGGATATCCAATCACATATACATGAACACTCTATCGAGGTGCAGTTGCCTTTTGTATCTCACTTCTCCGACAGGGTTAAGATTGTTCCCATAAATATAATGAGGGCATCCCTCGAGGAGTGCAAGGAGATTGGAGACAATATCGCCCAAGCCATCAAAGAGGTTGACTACTATGTGGTTATTGTGGCAAGCTCTGACATGAGCCACTATGTTTCTGATGCCTTTGCGAAGAGGCTCGACGGGCTTGTCATTAACGAGATACTTGACCTCAACCCAGAAGGTTTATATAACATCGTCAGGAAAGAACGAATATCTATGTGTGGTCTCCTGCCAGCAACAATAATGCTGCATGCTGCAAAGCGACTTGGGGCAAAGGAGGCAAGACTCATAAAGTATGCGACATCAGGCGATGTAAGTGGCGATTATGAACATGTCGTTGGGTATGCAGGGGTAATAATTGAGTGACTGCTGTTATCCTTGCTGGAGGCGAAAATCGTAGATTTCCTAAAATAAAAGGATTCATAAAGAGCGGTAACTCTACAATTATAGAGAGGAATTTAGTCTTATTGGGTGAGTTATTTGATGAGGTATTTATCAATATGAATATGCCTAAGGTCTACTCTTATTTAGGCGTGCCACTTATAGGTGATGTGTTACCATCGAGGGGTCCGATGTCAGGGATACACTCATCTTTGCTTCATATAACGGGAGATAGCGCCTTTATTGTTGCCTGTGATATGCCCTTTATAAGAAAGGATGTTATCTCTCTTGTATGCAAAAGGCATCTGGAATTACTCCAATCAGGTCAATCCGGGGTCTTTGGTGCCACGGTTCCTATCTATAATGGCGAGTCGCAACCCTTGCTCGGGGTATACCACAAAACAATCCTGCCTGAATTAGAGGATAGAATTTTAAATAAAAAGACATCTTTAAGGCGGTTTTTGTATGAAATTAAGACCAATTTTATCAGTGAGTCTGATATAAGGGAAATAGACCCTGACGGCAGGTCATTTGTTAATATAAATACACCAAAAGACTACGAGTGGATAATCCAGGCATCCTGAGCCCTACAGGATGTCTGGTCAAGTATAATGAGAATTAATTATATCAGGAGGTGAGTTATGATACCAGGTGTTGGGATGACAGAATTGATAATTATTCTGGCAATCGTCCTTGTTCTATTTGGAGCCAAGAGATTACCAGAACTTGCGAGTGGCTTTGGGAAGGCTATCAAAAATTTTAAAAAGGCGACTTCTGGGCCAGATGAGATTGATGTGACACCCAAGAAGGCTGTAGCGGAAAACAGAGACGAAATTGAAGAAAAACAGATAAAACAAGGATAATAAATTCGTAAAAAGTCAAAAAACTCCCTCTCCCTCTATGGGAGAGGGGTGGGGTGAGGGTGAATATAGCACTGTTTCAACTACTTACATCCCCCTCCCCTTTGTCCCCTCCCGCCAGGGGAGGAGAAATCTGATTTTTTACGACTTCATCGCGGATAATTAAAGAATAACCAGTTGACAGATTACAAATAACCAGACAGGTTGGAAGTCGTCTCTATGAATAGGGGGCCTATCGCAGAAATAGATTTAAATGCTATTTCGAATAACCTCAAAGTTGTAAAAGACCTCTCTAATAACTGTCCTGTAATAGCCGTTGTAAAGGCGGATGCTTATGGGCATGGCGCTGTCAAGATTTCTAAAAGACTGATTCGCGAAGGCGTTGAGTACCTTGCAGTGGCATTCACTGAAGAGGCAAAAGAGCTTAGAGATAACGGTATAGACATCCCGATCCTTGTGCTTTTTGACCCTGATATCAAAGACATTTTCGAGTATGACCTGATCCCTGTAGTTAGCGACAAAAAAACAGCCCTTTCTATAGCAAGAAAGGCAGAAAAAGAGAGCAGAGAGATTAATATGCATATAGCGATAGATACAGGAATGGGGAGTATTGGGTTTGGGTGCGATGCGGTCAATGAGATACTGGAGATAGCAAACTTGAGGGGCATAAATATTAATGGCCTCCTGAGCCATCTTTCAGAGGCGGACCTTCTGGATGCCTCTTTTGCTAAGATTCAGATTAATAGATTTAATGCACTAAAGAGAGACCTGCTTAAAAATGACCTGAAGGTGAGACTGTCCCATATAGCCAGTAGCTCCGCTATAATCTCTCTCCCGGAGTCGCATCTTGATGCAGTAAGGCCGGGCTTGATGTTATATGGATATTCATCTATTCAGGGGGTTCGTAAAGACTCTGGATTGTCTGTTTCTCATTCATGGCCCACTTTCCTCCTGCGCCATGCTATGACTGTCAAGGCTAAAATATTGTTTATTAGGAGATTGCCCGCCAATACACCTATTAGTTATGGCAGGACATTTATCACCAAAAGGGATAGTATCATAGGAGTTATATCTGTTGGTTATGCTGATGGTTTTAGCAGGCTGTTTTCTAACAATGCAGAAGTGCTTGTCAAAGGCAAAAAAGTTCCCGTGGCGGGTCGCGTCTGTATGGATATTGCTATGGTTGATTTAACAGATATAAGGCTGGCAGAAGAAGGAGATGAGGTTACCATTTTAGGAACAGATGGAGATGAAACTATAGATGCATCTGTCCTTGCATCGAAGGCAGGCACAATACCATATGAAATACTGACATCACTCGGAGACAGGGCGAAAAGGGTGTATATCGGCGATGACGATGAGTGACGAATAACGAGTAGGCTATATTATGAGATCTATTGAATCGCTCGGCAGATATATTATTCGTTTCTTAGAAGAGTTTGGAAGGATCGCGTCTCTGCTATATTCGACTATTAAACAGATATTTACCCACCCCTTTGATATAAAGGGTATTCTTAAGCAGATGGTGGAGGTGGGAATAAATTCACTACCTGTCGTGTTGATTACGGCTGCCTTTACGGGTATGGCCCTGGCGCTCCAGACTTACACCGGGTTTGCGAGATTTGGCGCCGAGGCGATGGTTGGATTTGTCGTCGCAATTTCTATGACGAGAGAATTAGGACCTGTCCTTACAGCGATTATGATAGCGGGGAGGGTAGGGGCTGCAATGGCTGCAGAGCTTAGCACAATGAGAGTTACAGAGCAGATAGATGCCCTTGAGTCGCTCGCTACTAATCCGGTCAAATATCTGGTCGTCCCGAGATTTTTAGCGAGTTTGATAATGGTGCCGGCCCTTACTGTTATTGCGGCCATTGTCGGCATTTTGGGTGGATATTTTATCGTCGTTGTTGTGTTTGGAGTGAGTCCTGCTGTTTACTGGCATTGGACATGGGTGTATACTGAGTGGAAAGACATCTATTTTGGGCTTATAAAGGCATTTTTCTTTGGAGGCTGTGTCTCTTTATTAAGCTGCTATAAAGGATTTTATTCCGCAGGGGGAGCAGAAGGCGTGGGAAAGGCGACAACTAGTGCAGTGGTCTTCTCAATAATAGCTATCCTAATATCTAACTATTTTCTTTCAGCATTGATGTTTGCCTGACATCACCCGTAATTGTAATAATTTAGCAGCCGTTCATGGCTTGAAATTGGAAACTGGAAATTAGAAATTAGGGAGAGATTAAAATAGGAATTGGAAATTAGAAACTGGGAATTAGGAAGAACAGCACAAAAACATGAAGGCCAAGTTTCGAATTTCCAACTTCAACGTCCCGTATAACATTAGGAAGGAGCTATTTTTATGATAGAGATTATAGATTTACATAAATCTTTTGGTAAAAACCATGTCCTCCAGGGCGTCAATCTTAAGGTCGACAGAGGTGAGAGCATGGTGGTTATGGGGGGTAGTGGCTCTGGAAAAACTATCCTTATTAAGCATATAATAAGATTGCTCAGGCCTGACAGCGGGAAGGTAATAGTCGACGGAAGGGATATGGCAGAGTTAAATGAAAAGGAACTTTATAAAATGAGAAAGAGATTTGGGATGCTTTTCCAGAGCGCTGCCCTTTTTGATTCATTGAGTGTATGGGAAAATGTGGGCTTTGCCCTCTTGAGGGAAAGGCAGATGAAAGAATCTGATGTGAAGAAAATAGCAATTGAAGAGCTAAAGGTGGTCGGACTCACAGGGGTCGAAGACCTTATGCCGTCTGAACTCTCTGGCGGGATGAAAAAGAGGGTCGGCCTTGCGAGGGCCATTATCCATAACCCGGAAATATTACTTTACGATGAGCCCACAACGGGTCTTGACCCTATACTGGCAAACACCATAGGCGACCTGATTTTGGAGTTAAAGAAAAGACTTTCTGTTACATCTGTCACTATCACTCATGATATACAGGCTGCTTATAAGATTGCTGACAGAATTGCAATGCTGTTCAAAGGGCGAATCATCGAGACAGGCAGACCTGATGAAATAAAGAATACCACAAATCCGGTCGTAAGACAGTTTATAAGTGGTGGTCTTGCTGCCTCTGGGGAGGATCTGGAGGAGGTGGTATAAGTGAGATATATTTCTGCTGAACTGAAGGTCGGTATTTTTGCATTGATTGCCTTGGGCATTCTCGCCTTTATGGCCTTCAAGGTGGGGGAACTCGATTGGCTCGCCAAAAAGGGCTATACAGTTTATGCTCATTTTAACTATGTTGGCGGTCTTACTGTAGGGGCAGATGTCAGGGTTGCGGGGATGGTAGCAGGACGCGTGGATGATATAACCTTAAAGACTGATAAAGTTAGATTAAGACTATTTATACATGAAGGGGTAAGGATCTATAGTGATGCCGTGGTATCCTTAAAGATTGCCGGGATGTTAGGAGAGAGAATTGTAGAAATTTCTCCTGGTTCAAAACTGCCTCTGCTCCAAGATGGCGATACGATTGTCTACTCCCTGAAGGTGGCAGATATCGATATGATGCTGCGAGACATCTCTGAATTGTCTATTGAAATTAGCAGGCTTGCTGCTTCTGTTGGCGCAATTATTGAGCCTGAGGAGACAAGAAAGGCGATAAAGGCATCAATACATAATCTCGAAGAACTCACTTATAACATGAATATAGCGGTAGTTTATAATGATAAAAAACTAAGAGTGCTTCTGGGCCATATGACTGAGCTTATAGAAGCGAATAAGGAGATGTTTGGTGCTGCAATGGCAAATATAGAAGAGTTTTCTCTCTATCTGAAAAGGGAAGGCCCGATTCTCTTAGAAAGTACACATAAAGCCGTAGAGGAGATAAGGGCAGTAGTCGAAGAAAACAGGGTTGCGCTCAAGAGGAGTATCGAGGCCGTAGATGAAATTACTGACAAGATAGGGCGTGGCGAAGGAACACTAGGGAGGCTCTGGTATGACGAGGCAATCTATGAGTCCGCGCATGAGGCAATAGAGGACATGACCAGGATTATAGAGACTATAGAGGAGTTCGAGGTATTTACGACATTCCGTGGAGGGTATTTAACAGGGACAAGTGGCAGAGAGGGACACCTTTATTTAACCTTGAAACCGACTCCTAAGTTTTATTATATTTTAGGTGTAGTGAGTGGCCCTGGTGGACTGGATGGAGACAGAGAGATAGAATTTAGCGCCCAGTTTGCGAGACGGTTTAAAGATTCTGATAAATTTAGGGATTCAGTGCTGAGGGCCGGAATTACGGAGAATACATTCGGTATAGGTGCAGATCAATTCTTTCTGGATGACAGGCTTAAGTTTTCTGCTGATGTATGGGATTTGTTCCGCAATGAGAGAGGCACAAGAGAGCCACATGTAAGACTCGGTATAGATTATTTCATATTCGAAAACATATTTATTTCTGGAGGAGTTGATGATATATTTAACGAGGAAAGAAGAGGCACATACGTAGGCGGTGGCGTAAAATTTAGACACTAAGAAAGAGATCCGTATAAAGCTATAAAGTTCAGGATG
>JAJOKM010000161.1:17896-39396 GCA_021129835.1 Thermodesulfovibrionales bacterium
CACCAGGATTAAAGAACTACGATCAAAAAAGGGTTATACTGAGTGCAAGAGCTATTATCCATTATTACAGAAACCTGGAAATGGGAGATGAAGTATTAGAGGGAGGATTTTTGGATGACTTCTGATAGATCTAAAAGGATTAAGCCTTCTCCTACACTCTCTATAGATGCAAAGGCAAAGGCGATGATGGCTCAAGGAATCGACATTGTGAATTTTGGCGTCGGTGAGCCTGATTTTGACACGCCTGAGCATATAAAAGAGGCTGCAATAAAGGCGATCAGGGATGGTTTTACGAAATACACACCGGTGGGCGGGATTGATGAGCTTAAGAAGGCTGTTGTAGCGAAATTCCAAAGCGACAATAATCTTACCTATAGAGAGGATGAGGTGATCGTCTCATGCGGGGCAAAGCATAGTCTCTATAACATTGCACAGGCTTTATTTGGACCAGGAGATGAGGTAATAATTCTGTCGCCATATTGGGTCTCTTATCCTGAACAGGTGCTTTTGAATGATGCAATCCCTGTCTTCGTAAAGACATATAAAGGTGATAATTTTATGATTAGACCTGATCTCCTTGAATCAAAGATAACAAAAAGGACGAAGGCGATGATACTCAATTCTCCATCGAATCCAACAGGATCGACATATGATAAAAGCAGACTGGAGGCTATCGCTGAAATAGCCTTAAGGCATAACATCTATATAATTTCTGACGAAGTATATGAAAAAATCATTTATGATGATACTAAGCATATTAGCATTGCATCTCTCAGCAATGAGCTTAAGAGAAGAACTATTGTTGTCAATGGACTTTCGAAGGCTTATGCTATGACCGGCTGGCGTATTGGTTATGCAGCAGGTCCAAGGGAGATTATACAGGCAATGACTAATATTCAGAGCCAATCCACATCCAACCCCACATCCATTGCCCAGAAGGCATCAGTGGCTGCGCTAACAGGTCCTCAGGATTTTATATCACTGATGCATTCAGAGTTTGACAAAAGAAGGCGGTTCCTTGTTGATGGTCTAAATTCTATCGATGATATAAATTGTCTTCAGCCAACAGGCGCCTTTTATGTATTTCCTGATGTTTCAAAGCTCTACGGCAAGAAAACCGAATTAAGAGAGCTGAATTCTTCACTCGACATGGCAATATACCTGTTAGAGGATGCAATGGTAGCACTTGCTCATGGAGAGGCGTTTGGGGATGACAATTGCATGAGAATTTCGTATGCAACATCCATCGACAACATAGATAAGGGGCTCAAGAGAATAAGAGAAGTGGTATCAAAACTAAGATAGTTCATATAAAAATGCAAAATATAGGTAGTAAAAGACCGTGAACAGCGAGTTTCGTAGCGGTTATGCTTCATTAATGAGCAGACCAAATGTTGGCAAATCTACATTGCTCAACACTATTCTTGGTGAGAAGGTCTCCATCGTTACATCCAAACCCCAAGCCACGAGGAATAAAATAATTGGCATAAAGACATTACCTGATGCCCAGGTAATATTTATAGACACCCCAGGAATTCATAAGCCAAGACATAGGCTCGGGGAGTTAATGGTTAGAGAGGCCCGGACATCTGCCAGAGGGGTAGATTTAATTCTCTTCATGGTCGAGCCAGAGGAACCAAGCGCCGGGGATAAATTCATAATTGAGATATTGAAAGAGTTAGGGAAGCCTACATTTCTCTTGATAAATAAGATTGATATAGTCAAAAAGCCGCGTATACTTTCCGTTATTGATGCGTATAACAGGCTTTATTCATTCATGGAGATCATGCCGCTTTCAGCCCTCACAGGCGATGGTGTTGATATTTTTCTTGGTTCCCTGGTAAAGTATTTACCAAAGGGGCCTAAATATTATCCGGATGACCTTGTGACTGACCAGTTTGAGAGGTTTATGGTTTCCGAGATAATCAGGGAGAAGATTATGGAGCAAACGGAGGATGAGATACCATACTCTATTGCTGTAGAGGTAGCTGAATGGTCCGAAAGGGAGGATGGGATTGTTTTTATCCACTCAAATATCTTTGTTGAGAGGAAGGGACAGAAAGGCATTATAATAGGAAAAAGTGGTTTGAGGTTGAAGTCCATAGGGAGTAGTGCGAGAATTGAAATTGAAAGGCTGCTCGGAATAAAGGTTTTTTTAGAGTTATGGGTAAAGATAAAAAAGGATTGGCGTAGTAATAATCGTATATTAAGAGAATTGGGGTTTAAATGATAATGGTACAGATAAAGGTTGAGGGTCTTTTATTTGACCCACGAAGTGGCATGTATATTCTGCTCTTAAAGCAGATAGATGACAGTGGAACGTTACCGGTATGGATAGGAAAACCAGAGGCAGATGCCATAGCCCTTGCTATAGGGAAGGTTATCACGCCGAGACCCCTTACTCACGATTTAGTAAAGAATGTATTTGACGAATTAGGGGTTCAGGTTACAAAGGTTGTAATAACAGAGATAATCGACAATACCTATTATGCCCTTATATATGCAACTGATGGAAATAGAGAAGTAGCAATAGACTCGAGGCCTTCTGATGCTGTTGCTATTGCCCTCAGAGTAGAATCCCCAATTTTTGTTGAAGAGGATGTCTTAAAAGTGAGGAAGACAGATGAACTCGAAGAGTGGCTTAAAAACCTGAAACCAGAAGACTTTGGAAATATCATGTAGATGCTAAAGGTAACTACTCAGGTTCACGGTTCAGGGGTTCACGGTTCAAGGTCGAAAAACGATTAAAATTAAACAGGCTGAACCTTAGTAATCATAAAAATATAAGGTTATTAACCGTGAACTGTGAACCTGACAACCTGAGTAGTTACCACTTTATCAAATACCGATTTTAGTACTACGGCAACTATTTTAGTAGGGTGCCGAGAAAGAAGCACTGCATCTGCTTGTTGATAGGAAACTTAGAGAGCAGCAGAGGGAGAGGCAATTCCTCGACACTAGTATAACGTTTCATTAAAAAGTTGTCATTGGTGTAATTTGTGAGCCTTGTTGAGATTGCTTTGTCGCTTCGCTCCTCGCAATGACAGCGTAAGGGTTTTAATAAAACGTTATACTATACAGGGACTAAGAGCGATGAAGTATATACAGAAAGCATTCTTGAGTAAGCTTTGGAGAAAATTAAAGGCGCGGTTCCTTACAGGTATAATCGTTAGTGTTCCTATTGCTGTTACCATAGGGATATTGATATGGGCATTCCTCGCTATTGATGGCATTCTGCAGCCAGTAATTGTAACCTTATTCGGGCATGCGGTCCCCGGAGTCGGTTTTGGCGTAACGGTATTATTGATTTACCTGGTCGGAGTAGCCGCCAATGCCGTTGGTGGAAGGGCGCTGATTCGCTACGGCGAAGCACTACTGGCAAAGCTGCCGGTGGTCCGGCAACTTTACGCTGGTGTAAAGCAGATCACGGAGGGCTTTTCTGACCCGCTCCAGACCGGCTTTCTGCAGGTGGTACTTATAGAATTCCCTAGAAAAGGCGTGAGGGCTATAGGCTTTATCACCAATGAATCGTCTGACGGATCTAACAATAAGCTGATCAGTGTTTTCATACCGACTGCCCCCAACCCAACCTCTGGCTTCCTCCAGATAGTAAGGGAGGATGATATTATCCGAACTGATATAGCAGTCGATGAGGCCATGAAAATGGTCATTTCTGCTGGCAAGATAGCGGCACAAGAGGCAGTGGACAAGGTGGCAGAGCATTGGGAAAAGCGGTCAGCAAACCCCTGAAATTGCCCACCTTCCCGCAGCAATTGTTCTATGGTTATGTTGTGGTTGGAGCTGCCTTCTTTATCTTGTTAGTAGCGTTTGGCACATTATATAGCTTTAGTCTCTTTTTAAGACCGATGGTGGCAGAGTTTGGCTGGACGAGAGCAATGATCTCAGGCGCCTATTCACTCTGTATGCTCTTAAGCGGTCTCCTTGCAGTTGTCATGGGAAGTCTAACCGATAGGTTTGGTCCCAGGATAGTTGTGGCAGTCTGCGGCCTCTTTTTGGGCATAGGCTATCTACTGATGTCTCAGATTAATGCTATCTGGCAACTATATCTGTTCTATGGAGTAATAGCTATTGGCATGAGTGGCAGCTTTGTTCCGGTGCTATCTACAGTAGCCAGGTGGTTTGTCAAAAAGAGAGGGATGATGGCCGGCATTGTTGTTTCGGGTATAGGTATAGGCACCGTGATTATGCCGCTGATAGTTAGCCGTCTTGCCTTTGCCTATGGCTGGCGCATCTCCTATATTTTCATGGGTACCATGGCTTTGGTTTTCATTGTATTGGCAGCGCAGTTTCTACGGCGTGACCCAGCTCAGATGGGGCAGTTGCCACATGGTGAGAGTGAGATGAAAGTAGATGTCTTAAATTTGGGAGCAGGAGAGTTTTCTCTGCGGGAGGCAATTCTTACCAGGGAGTTCTGGTTGCTTTGTGCAATGCTCCTCTGTTTTGGTTTTTATTTGCAAGTTATAATAGTGCATATTGTCCCGCATGCTATTGACTTGAAAATTTCAGCAGCCAATGCTGCTAGTATTTTAGCTATTATTGGTGGGATAAGCATTGCCGGCAGGATTACAATGGGTGGTGTTGCCGATGGTATTGGTAATAAGCCGGCACTTATTATTTGCCTTATTATAATATCAGTTACTTTATTCTGGCTGATGGCAGCCATAGAGTTGTGGATGCTTTACCTGTTTGCAGTTACCTTTGGATTTGCTTACGGTGGTTTGGCAGCTTTGATATTGCCAATAGTGGCTGAGTTGTTTGGACTGAGTTCACTCGGTAAAATCATGGGGGCTTTTATCTTTAGTATCGCCATCGGAGAGGCTATTGGTCCGGTACTGGCTGGCAGTATATTTGATGTGGTCGGCAGCTATCAGATAGCCTTCTTAGTCTGTGCTATAGCCGGTGTTATAAGTATTGCACTAATCTCACTATTAAGGCCAACTATCAGCGGAGTACGGGACGAGGACTTTTGATATCTCCCAAATTGACAAAGCCGTATTATTAGTTTTACAATGGATAGTTGAAACGATTGAAAGCCAAGCACTAGTTCAACAGATATCCTGATAAAGTCCATGATATCTGATATGGTATAGTGAGTATTATGCCATGGGGGGAAATTGTTAAAGGAACTTGAAGACATATCATCTACAAAGAAACGCCTTAAAATAGAGATTCCGGCAGAGGAGATAGAGACTGAAATCCAGACATCTCTCAATAATGTCCGGAATAAGTCCGTGGTGCCCGGCTTTAGGCCTGGTAAGGCACCGATGGGGTTGATAGAGAAAAAGTTCCGAAAGGATGTGGAGGCAGATGTCCTCGAAAAGGCAGTCCCTGAATTTTATCGAAAGGCAATAAAAGAGGCAGATATAACGCCTGTTTCGGAACCTGTAATTGAAGAGTCTCTTGACTTCAAGAGAGATACTCCCCTTGTCATGACGATTAGAGTAGAAGTTATGCCAAAATTAGGAACAATTAGTTATGAAGGCATAACTGTCAAGGAAATTCCTGTAGAGGTCAGCGAGGAAGAAATAAATGCAGCATTGAATATCTTTTCTGAAGAAAGGGCGACTTATGAGTCTTCGGATGAGACCATAAATTTAAGAGATATTGTGACCGTTGATTATACGACAAATACTGATGACGGGCCAGCAAAAGACGTTATTCTAAAAGTAGGCAGCAGTCCTTACCCGGGAGAATTTTTTGACGGCCTTATTGGCAGAAGAAAGGGCGAGGAGTTTGGGGTTGAAGCTAGTTTTGATGGAGAGTCTCAACTTCCATTTGCAGGGAAGAGAGTAAAGTTTACAATGAAGGTAAAAGATGTCAAAAAATGCAATATCCCTGCTATCGATGATGAATTTGCAAGGGATTTAGGCCTTGAAAGTCTTGAATTACTGAGAGATAAAATAAGGGAAAATATTGCCGAGTCAAAAAACAGAGCTGCAGACAATATTAAACAGAATGACATATTGAACAAGCTTATTGAGTCTTATGATTTCGAGGTGCCTGAGAGTATTCTCAATGGTGAGGTCGATAGAGTGATCAGTAAATCAAAGAAATCTGACAGCGAAAATCTGACAGACGAAGGAATAAAAAAGGAGATAATTGCTCGCGCAGAGAAGGACTTGAAGGCACTTATTTTATTGAAATCACTAGGAGAAGCTGAAGGTATAACTATATCAGATGAAGATATAAAGAAAGAGGTGTTTTATATATCACAAAAGTATCATACCTCTCCAAAAAGTGTTATAGAGCATTATATGAAGACGGACGGTTCACTGGAGGAATTAAACCTTCTTGCCTTTAAAAAGAAGGTATTGAATTTCCTCCTAAGTAAGGTGAGTGTTGATTCAGGCATTCCGTAAAAGCTCGGTATGTCTGAATCTGTGCAATCTAATAAAATCGTAACTGTATACCTATGTTTTCTTTCTTCCCCTCTTTGGCAAAGAGGGGTGAGGGAGAGGGCGGGGGTAAACTATCACATAAAATCTTATTACCTGCCTACGCCGCGGGCACGGCAGGCAAATAATCAGGTATAATGAGCATTATATTAGGAGAATGAATTTATGAGTATAGTTCCTTTCGTAATAGAGCAAACAGGCAGGACAGAGAGGGCGTATGATATATATTCAAGGCTGCTTAAGGACAGGATAATCTTTATTGGAACTGCCATAGATGACAATGTGGCTAATGTTGTAATAGCACAGCTATTATTTTTGCAAACGGAGGCTACTGATAAAGATATTCATATTTATATAAATTCACCAGGGGGCGTTGCGTCTTCAGGGCTTGCTATATACGACACCATGCAGTATGTTAAACCTGATGTTGCCACATACTGCATTGGCCAGGCAGCAAGTCTGGGCGCTTTACTTCTCTGTGCCGGCACAGATGGAAAACGATTTGCGCTGCCGCATTCTCGCATAATGATACACCAGCCCTTAGGCGGTTTTTATGGACAGGCGACAGATGTGGAAATACACGCTAAAGAGATATTGAAGATGAAGGATATAATAAATAATATTCTATCAGAGCATACGAAACAGTCCTTTGAAAAGATTCGAGCCGACACCGAAAGGGATTTTTTTATGTCTGGCGAGGATGCGAAAAAATACGGCATTGTGGACGAAGTGATAGGGGCAATAAAGGAGACGAAGAAAAAGAAGCGAGAAGAAGGGGGTTTTGATGGCAAAAAAGACAAATAATAATATCCTCAAATGCTCTTTTTGCAAAAAGGGAGAGGATAATGTCAGGAAGCTTATTGCAGGACCGATGGTTTATATATGCAATGAATGTGTTGAACTCTGCAAAGAAATAATAGAAGAAGAACTTCATGTGTCCGGGAAAAGACTGCATAGGAAACTGCCGACTCCAGTTGAAATAAATAAGTTTTTAGATGATTATGTCATAGGACAGGAGAGGGCAAAAAGAATCCTTTCTGTGGCTGTCTACAACCACTACAAAAGGATATATTATGGTTCAAAAACAGATGTGGAGTTGCAAAAAAGCAACATATTGCTCATTGGCCCGACAGGGACAGGTAAAACCCTCCTTGCCCAAACACTTGCCAGATTTCTTGATGTGCCATTTGCAATAGCAGATGCAACAACCCTCACAGAGGCCGGGTATGTAGGCGAGGATGTAGAGAATATATTGCTAAAATTACTCCAGTCATCTGGTTATGATAATAAAAAAGCCCAGATAGGTATTATATACATCGACGAAATCGATAAGGTGAGCAGAAAGGCTGACAGTCCTTCAATAACCAGGGATGTATCAGGTGAAGGGGTTCAGCAAGCACTCTTGAAGATAATAGAGGGAACAATAGCAAATATACCTCCACAGGGTGGCAGAAAACATCCACAACAGGAATATATCAAGCTTAATACAGAAAATATTCTTTTTATATGTGGAGGCGCTTTTGTAGGTCTTGCTGCAATAATAGAGCAGAGGATGGGTAAAAGGAGCATAGGATTCGGCGCTGAACTTCTCAGCATTAACGGTAGAGAAAAGGAGAGTGGTAATATCCTGAGCCTCGCAGAACCAGAAGATTTAATGAAGTATGGGCTGATTCCGGAGTTTATTGGTAGACTTCCTGTTATGGCTGCCCTCGATGAACTGGATGAGCTGTCTCTTATAAAGATATTGACCGAGCCTAAGAATGCCCTTATAAAACAGTATCAGAAGCTGCTTACGATGGACAATGCCAGATTGAAGCTTACAGATGGCGCTTTGGCTGCTATAGCTAAAAAGGCGGTGGAGAAAAAAACAGGTGCGAGAGGACTGAGGGCAATCCTGGAGGATGTTATGCTTAATGTGATGTACGAATTGCCTTCTCAGAAGTGTGTGGTTGAGTGTATAATCAATGAGGATTCTATCTTAAAAAAAGAAGAGCCGATAATTACATCCGCGAAAAAGGCTGAATCGGCATAAAACAGCTCACCGTTCAAGTTTTAAGCAAGCCTTAGTCATTCCCTTCCTTATAGCCTTTCTTATTGCTTCTCCGAGCTCGTTATCTTCAATCTCGGTGGTGATTTGATCTATCCATCTAATATCAGAATCAGATATAGCATTGGAATATCTAGTCGGGTTATTTGAGGATACCGAACTCCATGCTTTGCTATAGACATACCCATGTTTAAACCTTATTTCCTTGATGTTGTATGAATGAAGTTTTCCTATTATATCCTGCTTGAAGAACTTTAGTTGTCCAAGCCATACGGGGGAATCAACATTTATAAGCAATTCCTTGTCCTTTAGCTCTACTGGATAGGTATGAACTGAGAGAGGTCCATTGAACAGATTATTCCATTCCTTTCGCATGAGTTCGAGCTTGACCCTCTCCTCCATACCAAGATCCTTAAAAACAGAAGAAATGAGAGAGCCAATTGATTTCATTAACTCGCTTTTACTACCTTATTTGAGCGAATGCATCTCGTGCAGACATACATCTTTTTGGTGCTGCCACCTTTTGTCAAAATTCTGATTCTCTGGATGTTTGGCATAAACACACGCTTTGTCTTATTATTTGCGTGACTCACACTGTTACCCATTACCTTTTTCTTTCCACAAACAGAACAGTTTGCCATAAGGCTTCCTCCTTCGTTAATTTCGATGGACAATGTCCTTTAAAGTTGATTGCATAAAAACGGTTTTTTATGATAACATTATTAAGTGTAATGTTACAAGTGAATAATTGGAGGTTTAAGGACATAAAATGACAAACAAAGAGGTAAAAAGCATAGAACTGGCAAAAGAATTAGAGATGAGACCGACTGAAATTGTTAAGGCACTCGAAAGTGCCAGGGGTATGAAGTTTAAGAAGGGAACTACGAACATAAAACTCAGCGATGAAGAAGCAAAAAAGATAAGAGAGATGTTCAGTTCAGCAAAGGTGTCGAGTAAGGGGGAAATACCATCGATAAAAGAGCCAAGAGCAGAGGAGAGAAAGGAAGAGAAGGTCGAAAAGACTTCGCAGATTGAGAAAGTAAAACGGATGTCATTCATTGCCAGCCCTGAAAATAGAGGAGAGATAAAAATAGATGATTTGGTTGAAAAAGCAGGGATTGAGGAGGCAAAGGGAGTAAAAACAAGGACAGAAATGAAGAAGGTATTTCAGACAATAAAGAGAGTAGAGCCAAAGAAATGGGCTGAACAGAGACCTGGACCTGCAAGGAGGATAAGGGGTAAATTTAAAAAAACTGAACAATCGCCTTCGTTAATACCTCAACCTCAGATAACCGCACCAAGAAAGAAATCCATGCAATTAAAAGAAGGCACAACGGTCAAGGAATTTGCTGAACTGATAGGACAGAGAATTCCCGTGGTAATTAAGAAGTTTATGGAATTGGGCTATATGCCAACTGTCAACCAGGTGTTAGATACTGATGTTGCGATGCTTGTAGCAGATAGCTTTAATGTAAAGGTTGAATTCGTTGCTTCTGAACAGATAGACATTATGGAGGAAATTGCAGATGATGCCGCAAGCCTTTTACCAAAACCTCCTGTTGTTACAATAATGGGACATATTGATCATGGAAAGACTTCTTTATTGGATGCAACAAGACAGACAAAGGTGATCGAGACTGAAGCAGGAGGGATCACACAGCATATCGGCGCCTACAAGGTATCCCTACAGGAGAAGGAGATAGTATTTCTTGATACGCCAGGGCATGAAGCATTTACTGCCATGAGGGCAAGAGGAGCAAAAGTGACGGATGTCGTTGTTCTTGTGGTGGCTGCGGATGACGGAGTCATGCCACAAACTGTCGAGGCAATAAATCATGCAAAGGCAGCTAATGTCCCCATTGTTGTAGCTATCAACAAGATAGACAAACCTGAAGCAAATCTATCAAAGGTGAGAAGCGAGCTTGCGGAATATGGAATAATATCCGAAGAATGGGGAGGGCAGAACATATTTGTGGAGGTTTCGGCAAAACAGAAGATAGGCATAGATCGTCTATTGGAGATGATATTGCTCCAGTCAGAGATTATGGAATTAAAAGCAAACCCTAACAAAGCTTCAAAGGGAATAATCATCGAGTCAAAACTCGATAGAGGCAAAGGTGCGGTTGCGACTGTAATTACCCAGGCGGGGACACTAAAGGTCGGAGACGCCTTTGTTGCAGGAAGTACTTCTGGCAAGGTAAGGGCATTGATAAATGACAGGGGGGAAAAGATACAGAGTGCAGGTCCCGCGGTTCCTGTTGAGATTATTGGCTTTTCAGAAGTTCCAAATGCTGGCGATGTGCTTGTCTGCGTAGAGGACGAGAGAAAGGCAAGACAGATTGCCTTTGCAAGGCTACAGAAACAGAGGCTTGCAGAAGGCAGACGACATAAGAAATTAACCCTTGATGAAGTATACGCAAAGATAAAAGAAGGACAGATAAAGGATTTGAACATCATTATTAAAGGCGATGTGCAGGGCTCTGTAAAAGCAATGACGAGTGCACTCGAAGGGATCGACCATCCAGCAGAGGTTAATGTAAGGGTTATTCATGCATCAGTTGGTGGCATAAATGAATCTGATGTAATGTTAGCTGCGGCTTCTAATGCAATTATTATTGGTTTTAATGTGCGACCTGAACCAAAGGTGCCCCATCTTGCAGAAAAAGAAGGCGTCGATATAAGGCTTTATAATATAATTTATGACGCGATCGAGGATATCAAAAAGGCGATAGAAGGACTTCTGGAGCCAATCATCAGGGAAAAGGTCATAGGAAGGGCAGAAGTCAGGAATATCTTTCAGATATCAAGGTTGGGTGTCATTGCTGGTTGCTATGTGATAGATGGTTTAATAAACCGCGCAAGTGATGGCATAAGGGTTATCAGAAATAATATTGTTGCTTATGAAGGCAAGATTTCTTCGCTGAAAAGATTTAAGGAAGATATCAGGGAAGTGAAAACAGGCTATGAATGCGGCATTATGATAGAGAATTTTAATGACATAAAGGTTGGAGATATTTTGGAAGACTATGTTATCGAAAAGGTAGCAGCAGAGATGTAACAAGGCATTGATGGGCCTTGCCCATCAAACTCTCAGATTAAAACTATTTGTAACTACTCAGGTTCACGGTTGAAAAACGATTAAAATTAAACAGGCTGAACTACTACAAAAAGGTAAGAATGGGGGTTGTCTCCCCTAATATTTTGATAATTGGTGATGATGTCATGCATCCATATAAAAGGTCAAAAAGATTGGGCGCTCTCCTTAGAGAAGAGATTGCAGATATAATAATAACAAAGGTACAAGATACCCGCCTTGGATTTGTCACCGTTACCGATGTAGATCTCTCAAAAGACCTTAAGAATGCAAGGGTATTCATAAGCATACTGGATGATAGAGATAGAGATAGAGATGTTACTATCGAAATCCTGAATTCAGCAAGAGGTTTTATTCGAAATGAGGTCTCAAAGAGGGTGAGGGTAAAGTTTATCCCGACTATTGAATTCAGAATTGACAGATCTATAGATCACGGCGGCAGGATTGAAAAGCTGTTAAGTGAAATAAGGGAAGGACATGTTACCACCGATAGAGTTACTCCAACTACTTAAGAACGAGAATAATTTTATAATAGCAACTCACATAAACCCTGATGGAGACGGACTCGGTTCTTCTATTGCCCTTTCGATGGCCCTTCAGGCGTTTGGCAAAAGGACAATTCTTTTATGCAGGGATCCTGTGCCATGGCAGTATAAGTTCCTCCCGGGTCAGGAAAGACTTTTTGTATTTAAAGAAATACAACATACAGGATATAAGGCGCAGGATTTTAAAAACCTGATACTCGTAGATTGCAATGATATTGACCGTATCACAGATTCCAAAGATCAAGACGATCAAATTGCGAGACATCTGACTGCCGGCAGCCGACTATCTACTGCGGTGATAGACCATCATGGAACTGAAAAGTCATTTGGCGATATACGCTGGGTAAGACCTGATTCAGCGGCCACCGGCCTGATGCTTTTTTATCTTATAAGGGAACTCGGAATAAAGATTACAGCAGAAATTGCGATAAACCTTTATGCGGCGATAGCTACTGATACTGGCAACTTTCGTTTTAAGAGCACGACTCCAGAGGTCCTTCGCGTTGCCGCAGACCTGGTGGAGGCAGGAGCAAAACCCTATGTGATTTACGAGGAGCTTTTTGGATCATGGAGCAGGGAGCGATTTGCTTTATTTACCAAAGTGCTTGGCACACTACGGACAGAAAATGGTATAGCCGTTACTAAAGTCACCAGAGAGATGCTCGAAGAGACATTAACAACTCATGATGATACCGAGCACTTCGTCGGGCTCCCGATGACTATTAAGGGCACGAAGGTATCGGCGCTCTTCAAAGAGGTCGAAGATAATTATTACAAGGTGAGCCTTAGGTCAAGAGATGACATAAATGTGGCACAGATTGCAGAGCTGTTCGGCGGCGGAGGACATAAAAACGCCGCCGGTTACAAGATAAAGGCTGACATTGAATCAGCAGAAAAGAGACTCTTAAATACGTTAGCCCATTCTGAACAGTAAGGGCGAAAAAATTTTCGCCCCTACCATCTATTACAACACGTTATTTTTTATCCAGATCAACAACATGTATAGCACATGCCATGCACGGGTCAAACGAACGTATTGTCCTTAATGCCTCAAGTGGTGTATTCGAATCAACAACAGGAGTACCAATAAGCGAGGCTTCACATGGTCCGAGTTCACCTTTTTCATTTCTCGGCGCCATATTAAATGTGGAAGGCACAACTATTTGAAAGTTCTTGATCTTCCCACCATCGATAACAGGCCAGTGAGAGAGCACCCCCCTCGGCGCCTCATGAAAACCGACTCCCCTTATCTCTCCTGCAGGAAACTCAGGCGGGTTAAAGCTGTCCCTATCTCCTTTTCCAATATTGTCAATCAACAGTTCCCATTGCCTATGGAGGGTTTCATACATTACAGCACATCGTACCGCCTTTGCCACATGACGCCCGGGCGTTGAATGGAGTGCGTTCAATGGAACATTTATACCTACAATATTACTTATGGTCGCCAAGGCGCTGTCGGTGTATTTCTTCGTGGCCGTATGCCCTGCAGCATACATAGCCAAAACATTCGCCAATGGACCAACTTGCACAGGCTTCCCATGAAAGGTGGGGGCCTTAGACCAGGAATACTTTTCGTCAACCATAAACTCCGTGTAGTGAGGATCTGTCTCCCCTTCCCACGGGTGGAGGGTCTTGTCTTCTTTATACCATGAATGCTTAACAGTCTCTTTAACACCGTCTATGAAAAATTCATCAAAAGGGTCTCTTATCGGCCGAAAGGTGGCGAGATCGCCATTTTCTATATACCCGCCTGGCAGCTCAAATACCGTGCCCTTTGTATCCAGTGGCAGCTCAGGAACAGAGAGATAGTTAGTGACGCCTGCCCCGTACTTAAACCAATCGGCATAGAAAGCGCTTATTGCACAGGCATCAACAAAATACACCTCCTTAACAAAGTCCCCAACTTCGTCAATAATGCTCTTGATCTTGAAAAGCCTCTCCATATTTAGTGATGATTGGCTGTCAAGGTAGATCGGATTTGCAACCCCTCCGACTGCCAGATTCTGGATATGCGGGGTCTTGCCCCCAAGAATGGCTACGACCATGTTAATCTTGCGCTGATAATCGAGTGCCTGTAGATAATGCGCCACAAAAAGTAGATTTTCCTCAGGGCGAAGCTTCATCTCCGGATGTCCCCAATGCCCATCCCCAGCAAATACCCCTAACTGCCCTGTCTCAACAAATACTCTGAATCTATCCTGCACCTCTTTGAAGTGCTGACGGCTGTTTAAGTGCCAATTGGATATACGAGCGGCAAGCCTCGCTGTCTTTGATGGATCAGCATTCAACGCCGAAGGAATATCTACCCAATCAAGGGAGGCGAGGTGGTAAAAGTGGACAATATGACCATGAACAGAATGTGCCGAAATAATAAGATTCCTGATGAATTGTGCATTGAGCGGTATCTCTATCTTCAGCGCATTTTCGACTGCCCTTACCGAGGCCAGACCATGCACTGTAGTGCATACCCCGCATATCCTCTGCGTAAAGAGCCATGCATCACGTGGATCTATCCCCTTAAGGATAATTTCTAAGCCACGAAACGCCGTTCCTGATGACCACGCATTGCTGATATGTCCACCAGTTATTTCGCAGTCTACCCTTAAATGACCTTCAATCCTTGTAACGGGATCGATGGTTATTACTTTCGACATAGCAAACTCCTCCTAACACTTAATATTAATGGTCCGATTTTGGCGCTACAGGCAATACTTTAAGCATGACTGGAATTGCCGCCATGGCGAATGCCACAAAGCCCAATACTATCACTACCTCTCCAACAGCGGGAAAAAAGACCCATTGCGGAGCTGGGCAGAATCCCGTTACTAAATAATTATGACGCCATAGCGTCCCTCCTGATAACAGGCAAGTTCCTGCAATAAATAGCTTTTGTGGACTAATTCTGTTAGCAGGACTCGCCAGGATGAGTAGCGGTATTATATGGAGTATATTTTCGATGATAAATGCGAAGCTATTCACATCTCCTGCAAAGATCAATCCTATCTGACCCCTCCATATGAGATCTCCGAATCGCAATACAAGATAGGCCCCTATCAACCCCATCATAACAACAGAGACCCGCGAGAGTATATTAGTCTCGTAAGGCCTCTTATAAATATGAGCAGTACCGATCCACCCAGCTATCACGGCCCCTGTGCCCATCATGACGGCCGATACAACAGACAACAGCGGCAAGAGATTTGTCTGCCATAAAGGAGATAACTTATGCCCAACAATCACCATCATCAGCCCTAAAGAAGACTGGTGCATCGTCGGAAGCAGCAGACCAAAGGCGACAACCACAAAAAATACCTTCTTAAAGACCCTGAGTAGTTTCTTCTTCTTCAATTTTTCAAGGACTGCAGGGGCAAACTCAAGCCAGAGTATCCCTATGTAAAGCGCCATGCAGAGACCTACCTCAAGCAATACCGAGGTCAAGTTCCAGTTCCACGGCAGCATAAACTCATAAAACAGCCAATAGCGGCCAAGATCGACTATAAGTGATGTGCCTCCAAGAGTATACCCGAATAGGCTTGTAAGGATCGCAAATCGCAAAAGCGGATAGTAATGAGCTTTAGTGCCTTTGCCAAATATATATACCATAATCGCCATCGCATATCCGCCGCATCCAATTGCTGTACCGATATAGATGAGCCAAGGCTTCCAGATACCCCATGTAAAGCCATCGTTCATATTGGTCATAGAACCAAGGCCGAATATATACCGTTCGACAAGGAAAATCAGAGTAATAAACATGATGACCGAGAAGAATATAAACGGCTTTGTGATAATCTTTCCGCCTAATGGCTCACTTGCTGCCATAATTGCCCCCTTGTTTTGTTAACACATTAATCATCTTCATCCTTGGGTTTTCTATACTCTTCGGTGTTTCTGTATGCAAGATAAACGAGGGCGCCAAGTAATACAATCGGGGCCGCAAACCACTTGTAAATAGTCTTAAAGACACCTTCAGATACCGCTGCATTAGAGACATCCGGAAGATCTGGAAGGCCGAGCCTCAAGGGCGAGACACCTGCCAGCACCATTACTTGCAGCCCGCCGCCTTCAGTATCGCCATAAATATTGGGGTAATATTTAGCCGCAGGGCGGAACGATTTCCTGCCTGATTCGATATGGTTAACCGGAAAGCGGTAAGGCTCTCCATATTCTAAATCCAACCTACGACTTGCCTCTTTACGAAGATCAGCTACCCTCCCATAAAGCGCTGCCCCGGTAGGGCAGTAACTACAACACGCAGCATACTTACCCAGCGGTATGAGGTGGTCGCAGAGCTGACATCTAACCATTTCAGGAAATGGCTCGTCCCATTTAAACCCTATAGCAACGAAGGGGCATGCAAGCTGACAATAACGGCATCCTATGCATACGCGCTTACAGAACTTTACGATACCAGTCTTTGGGTCTTTGGTAAAGGCAGTAACCGGGCATGCCGAAACACATGCTGGGTCAATACAATGCATACACTGGTGTTTAATAAATGAATGACCGCCATCATGCTTATAAAGCTTAATGACAGTGAGTGTATTTTCCGAAAGACCTATCGGGGTGTCATGGATCTTAAGGCCCCCAATAGGGACATTGAATTCTGGACGAAGGGCCATATGGGGGTTAGCCTGCTTGCACCTAAAAACACATGCATTACACCCTATGCAGAGGGTTGAATCAAACAATATCCCGACCGCATCAGGAGGCAGTTCCTTAGGAGTTCTGGGCCCGAAGGCAAGGGCAGGAGATGCATCTGCTGCAAGCAACAACCCGCTACCAGCCGCTCCTTTTAAAAAATCTCTTCTATTTATACCCATAATCTACTCCTCCTTAGCGACCGTAGCATCTTCTTTTTCACTTAACTCCTTTGCCTTTTTCTCCTCTTTCCCAAGTCTCTTCGCAAGAACAGCGCCAGCGCCTACTGCAATGCCGACACTACCTGCTACTACTGCCGCTGCCGCTGCTGTCGCCCCCATACCTACTGGCTCATCTATGCGAGCGAAATGAGAGGGCGGAAAATGGTAAAGCGGATCGCCAAGCTGATGAAGAGGCAGAGTCCATCCTACTCCTTCTTCGGCACACCCACAGCATGGGTGCCCTATCCCAACGCACCAGGTCTCAGCGCCGGCGCCGCCGAACAGGATTGACGGGCAGTTAGAGAATGTTTGAGGGCCCTTACACCCCAAAGCAAAGAGGCAATAGCCTTTTTTATGTCCCTCATCTCCGAACTGCCAGGCAAACCTTCCAGCACGAAAATTATATACCCGCTCGCAATTATTACACACCGTCCGAGAGTAGGCAAACTTTGGTCTGCCCTTGTCATCGAGCGCAGGAAGCTCATTAAAAGTTAATAAATGGATAACAGTCGACAATAAGTTGTATGGGCTTGGAGGGCACGTATTGAGGTTAATTACGGTCTTGTCCGTGAGTATCTTGTCGACCCCTTTTAGCCCTGTAGGATTTGGGTGCGCTGCAGCAGCGCCGCCCCAGACCGTGCAAGACCCCAGCGCTATGATAAATGCTGCCTTTGGGCCAACATCCTTAAGTATATCGAGGGCAGTCCTGCCGCCGCTCTTACAGTAAATGCCGTTGTCTTTTGTTGGAATAGCGCCTTCTACAACTAATATGAATTTTCCCTTATTTTCCTCGATTGATTTATCCCTTAGCGCTGTTGCAGTGTGGCCTGCTGTAGTCATGAACATCCTTGTATAATCGAGTGAGATGAGGTCCAGAAGGAAGGTGTCAAGCGTTGGGTGGTGCGCTTGCAGTAATGACATTACACACCCTGTACATTCTGAAAACGAAAGCCAGATGACCGGCGGGCGATTTGGGTCTGTAATCGCCTCGGCAATCTTACTGCCCGCTCCAAGGGGCAGCCCTATACTTGCAGCCATTACCGCACAGAACTTTAGGAAATCCCTTCTTGATACCCCACCGCCAAGTTTTTTCCCATTTTTATCTACTTCATGACACTCCATGATCTCCTCCCTCCATAATCATGTCCTCTAAGGTTTGCGGTTAATTTGTTGTTCGTTTTATATCTCGAAATAAAACTGATTATA
Source organism: Thermodesulfovibrionales bacterium (assembly GCA_021129835.1). GTDB lineage: Bacteria > Nitrospirota > Thermodesulfovibrionia > Thermodesulfovibrionales > Dissulfurispiraceae > JAJOKM01. Next base: position 36,067 of record JAJOKM010000161.1, read on the forward strand.
AGACATAAAAGACAAACTTGCAAAAAAAGTCGTCATTCCGACTTGTTCGGAATCGTTTCTTGTCTTTAAGAAGAATTCCCGACAAGCGGGAATGACGACTTTTTACGTCTTCATCATAAAATATATGTTAGTAGAGAAGATTGTCAATCTTTTTACAATTAAATCATTTGATGAGCACCTCAAAATTTTTTATGATAGCCAGGCAACTGTTTAATGCCTGTAACTACTCAGGGTGTCAGGTTCACAGTTCGCGGTTCAAAGTTAACAGCTTTTATAACCGTGAACTGTGAACCTGGAACCTGAGTAGTTACTAATGCCTTAAATCGAAGGATCGCCACTCGGATTTAACTTTCGAATGCTACTTCTGTCTCTTCTTCTTTTTTCTTGACCTTATAGTCGCAATCCTTATTGCTGCACGCATAAGAAACATCGCCTTCCCTTGACCCTTTCTCTACGAGAAAAGATGCCTTACAGACTGGACACTCTCGTGGCACTGGTTTATACCACTGGATAACCTTGCATTCGGGGTAATTGTTGCAACTCCAAAATGATCTGCCTCGTTTTGATCTCCTCTCGACAATATCTCCACCATCTAAGGGGCATTTTACTCCTGTCGACAGCGGTCTTGTGTTTTTGCATTCAGGATATTCTGAGCAGGCGAGAAATTTACCAAATCTGCCAGATTTAATAACCATTGAGGAACCGCACCTTTCGCATATCTCTCCTGCAACTATTTGCTCGGTTTTTTGCGCCCCTCTTGTATCTTCCAATGGTTTAGTATTTTTGCATCCTGGATAGCCAGAGCATGCAAGGAATCTTCCATGTCTGCCCAATTTAATAACCATCGGAGAGCTGCATTTCTCGCAGGTCTCCTCTGCAGGGATATCTTGTGGTTTTACTCTTTTAGTGTCCCTCGATGCCTCTGATAAATCACGGCTGAATGGGCCGTAAAAATCGTTTACTACCTCTACCCATCCCATTTTGGCATTTTCGATCTCGTCAAACTCCATTTCCATCTTGGCCGTAAAACCAAGGTCTATTACCCCCGGGAATTTATCTACAAGAATGTCATTAACAATTGTGCCAAGTTCTGTAGGGAAAAATCTTTTGTCTTCGTTTTTCTCCACATATTTCCTATCCTGGATTGTGGATAATATCGCAGCATATGTGCTCGGTCTTCCAATCCCCTTTTCCTCCAATGTCTTTACAAGTGTTGCCTCTGTATATCGCGGTGGAGGTTGCGTAAAATGCTGCAGAGATTTTATGTTGATCTGTCTAAGTCTCTCTCCCTCTTTTATTGGTGGCAGAATTCTGCCTTCTTCTTCCTCTATATCATCTCTGCCTTCGGTGTATAATGCCATAAATCCGGGGAACCTGATAACTGTACCTGACGATCTAAGCTCTATCTTTTCAGTTGACAGTGAACTGTTAACTGTTAGCTGTGAACTGCTGTTTTCATCTGGATCCCTTAAACCTACAATAAATGTCGTCTGATCAAGTTGCGCAGGACTCATCTGGCTTGCAATAAACCTGTTCCATATAAGCGTGTAAAGATTATGCTGGTCCCTCGATAAAAAAGGTCTGCTCTTTTCGGGTGTCTTGTCAGGGTAGGTTGGTCTTATTGCTTCATGGGCATCCTGGACGCCTCCTTTGCCTTTGTAAGATGGTATTTTCTCCGGGACAAACTCCCTTCCAAATCGCTGCTCAATGACTGCCCTTGCCCATTTTTGAGCATCTGATGCGATCCTGAAAGAGTCTGTCCTCATGTAGGTAATCAATCCAACAGAACCTTCTTCTCCTAATTCTATGCCTTCGTAAAGCTGCTGGGCCACCACCATGGTCTTTTTCGCCGTGAACCGGAGCCGCCTTGCTGCCTCCTGCTGTAAAGTGCTTGTTATGAATGGTGGTGGTGGTGATTTTTTCCTTGTTTTTTTTTGTATTTTTGAGAGATAAAATTCCTTCTCCTTAATGCTATTTATGATCTGCTCTGCTGTCTCGGTGTTTGTGATCAGAAATCTGCGGCCTTCCTTTGCATCACGATTAATTAAGAGGGAATTATTGTATTTATAAAGCTTTGCTAAAAACTGTGGCGGTCCATCTATAGCATCTGAAATGTCTTGAGGCTGCAAGAGAGACTCGATTGACCAGTATTCTTCTGGCTTAAAGGCCGTAATCTCTCTCTCCCTGTCTACTACTATCCTTACTGCAACAGATTGAACCCTCCCCGCACTTAACCCCCTTTTGACCTTTTCCCAGAGAAAGGGGCTAAGTTTATAGCCAACAAGCCTGTCCAGAATCCTACGGGCTTGCTGTGCCTCTACTTTGTTGGTGTTTAAACTGACTGGGTTTTTTATTGCTTCATGCACTGCTTTTTCAGTTATTTCGTGGAATATTGCCCGGAAAATCTTTTTTGCATTTCCTGCCCCCTTTATCTCTTCTGCAATATGATAAGCGATAGCCTCTCCCTCTCTGTCAGGGTCTGTTGCTAAATATATCCTTTCAGCCTTTTTGGCTTCGCTTTTCAGCTCCCTCAATATCTTTTCCTTCCCTGGAACGGCTACATATCGTGGAGCAAAGTCGTTTTCGACATCTACTCCGAGCTCTTTCTTCGGAAGATCCTTCACATGACCTATAGATGCCTTTACACCGAAATCTTTACCCAGTATTTTGTTGATTGTCTTTGACTTTGCTGGTGATTCTACTATCACAAGGTATCTCAATTACGTCACTCCTTCTGTCTCAGTAACTACTCCGGTTGTCAGGTTCACGGTTCACGACAAAAAACGTTCCAGGTTCACAGTTCGCGGTTCAAAGTTAACAACCTTTATAACCGTGAACTGTGAACCTGGAACGTTGAACCTTGAACCTGAGTTAGTTACCTGTCTTATAGTTTAGTTCCAGATTATTTGTCGCCCATTTCCGAATATAAGGGCGTATATCTCGTCGGTATCGAGTCTGGTTTCTCTCATAAGAATAGAAGAAAGAAATGCCCTTATTATATCGAGTTCGGCATCAGCGGTATATTCTGTTGTTTCCGCTCTTAAGAGTTCCTCCTGTACCGCTAAAGAATTTATGTCGAAATCGCTGATTTTCTCCTCTGTATCATCTGCACCATATCCTTTCTCCATAAGTTCTCTTGCAACGGCCTTTAGGATACCATTTAGTTTACTTGCCACTTTTCTTCCCTCCAGTGGTATAATCTGTGCAATATTTTGGGAGTCTGTGTAATCATGTATTTCCTCTGAAAATACCTTTCCTTGTTGTTGTTCTTTGCTTGTCATTGCTTCACTTCGTTCGCAATGACATTTTCATGCCCTTTTGTGTGCTGAA
>JAJOKM010000164.1:0-17429 GCA_021129835.1 Thermodesulfovibrionales bacterium
AAAGTGCCTAAAGTATTTAAAGTGCCTAAAGTATTTAAAATACTTGGTTCTTCTCTAAAAAGTGTAGTTACCCGCGTGGTAGTGTAGCCCTTTATGGGCGTAATTAAATATTAAATTCACCTATGGGTCGCAGTACAACGCTCGCTCAAGACGAATTTTCTACAGATTTTTGGGATTTATATTTTTACGGGCATAAAGCCCTACACTACCTAATCTCTACTAAATTTAACGAATAACTAAATATTATTTGAGCCTCTTGTAAAAGGCGTAAAGAAATCACTTTTGCCGTCATACCCTTGAAAGAGGGTATCCAGAAGCCTTTGTTTTTAAAGGGTACTGAATACCTGATAAAGACCTTGGGAATGACGAATAAAGACTTTTTCAAGAGCTTCATTTTATAAAAGATAGGAGTGGTAAAAATTCCAATCGAAGTTACCGACGTGGTGAATTTGTCTAAAGGAACATAATATCCAAAACCAATAACTATCTCGTCGATAAAAAATAACAGATCCCTAAAAGGTATGTATTCTCAAAAAGGGATTAAACGTATTTTATCATATTTATAAATAATATTTCCATTTTTATCAATGTACATTTATTAGGAAATTAGTGTGTAACTACTCAGGTGTATTTTCTTTGGCTCTTTCCCATTTCAAGTGGGCAGCACCATACTGATTCAAAAGGTTTCCACCTTATTTCCCCTCTTGAGAGGGGAAGATTCAGAACACGCCCCTGCACCCCTTTTTGAGGGAAACTTATAAATCTCTATCTTTTTCTTCCCGGTTAAAAAAGTAGTATGCTTACCCACTTGAAATGGGAAAGAGCCTTTTCTTATCCCCCCCGACTCATCTTGTTATTCCGACAGAGCCTGTCCCCGCCTTGTCGGGGATTCGGAATCATTCCTTGTCTTTAAGGCAGATTCCCGACAAACGGGAATGACAAAGATGAATTTAATAGATAGTGTAGGGGCTTGTCCCCGTTGTCTACGCCTAAAATCGTCTACGCCCATAAAGGGCTACACTGCTATGTGGATAACTACACTTTTTGGAAAAGAACCTAAAAATATAAGGGTGTTAACCATGAACCGTCCTGAAGAAAGACTCTTTGGTAAAGAGGGGATAGGGGGATTTTATGAATAATAATTATATTCATATTTTTCCTGAATTATACGAAAACATAGTTGTTATCCAACTGTTTTTAAATCCCCTCGTGCCTCCTTTTCTAAAAAGGGAGACCTGAATAGTTATATCATTGTTAATTTATATGTTATTATAAAAAAGGTATGTCTGCTATTGCCATTATACCTTCTCGATACGGGTCAACTCGACTTAAAGGGAAGTCTCTTATTTCTATCTCAGGAAAGCCAATGATTCAACATGTCTATGAAAGAGCCAGTGAAGCTAAACTTATAAAGGATGTCTTCGTTGCAACGGATAATAAGTTAATTTTTGATAAAGTGAAAGGTTTTGGTGGCAGGGCAATTATGACATCGGAAAGACACCTTTCTGGCACAGACAGGGTTGCAGAGGCTGTCTTAAAAATAAAAAACGATTTTCATGTATTTCGGAGAGGAGATATAGTGGTTAATATTCAGGGTGATGAGCCAACAATTCGACCCCAAATGATAGATGATGTTATAATATTAATGGATGACAAAAGGGCATCTATCGGCACTCTTTCAAAAAGAATAGAAAATGCAGGAGATATAATAGATAGGGGTGTCGTGAAGGTTGTTTTTGACTCAGAAGGATTTGTCCTCTATTTTTCGAGATCACCCATACCATACCATATGGATGAATGGAAAGAGGAAGGAAAACATCTCTCATCTTCTATTTTTATGTACAAGCACGTAGGCATATATGCCTATAGAGTGGATGTATTATTAGAATTTTCGAATCTGCCACCAACGAGATTGGAATTTATAGAAAAGCTGGAACAGTTGAGGGCGATAGAAAATGGAATCAGAATAAAAATAAGAGAGACGGAATTTGAAACAATAAGTGTGGATACCTATAAAGATATAGAGAGGGCAGAGAAATGTCTAAATTTATATTCATAACAGGTGGAGTGGTGTCAGCCCTGGGCAAGGGAATAGCAGCAGCATCAATCGGCGCCCTTCTTGAAGCAGGAGGATTAAGGGTTGCATTACAGAAATTAGATCCTTATATTAATGTAGATCCAGGCACACTCAGTCCAATTGAGCATGGAGAGGTGTATGTTACTGATGATGGGTGTGAGACAGACTTAGATCTGGGACATTATGAGAGATTTACCAGTATAAAGACATCTTTTTCTAATAATTATACGGCAGGGAGAATATATTATGATGTTATAAAAAAGGAGAGGAGAGGTGACTACCTTGGCAATACCGTTAAGGTTGTCCCTCATATCACGGATGATATAAAAAAGGCTATAAAGGCAGTAGCGACAGAAGACTGTGATGTGGTGATAGTAGAGATTGGTGGCACCGTTGGGGACATAGAAGGACTGCCATTTTTAGAAGCTATAAGGCAATTCAGGTATGATGTAGGTAGAGAAAATGTTTTGTATCTACATCTGACATTAGTTCCATACATCAAGACAGCAGGCGAATTAAAAACTAAGCCCACCCAGCATAGTGTTAAAGAGCTGAGAAAAATAGGTATTCAACCTGACATACTCCTTTGCAGGGCTGACAGAAAATTGACTAATGAGGTAAAAAGAAAGATTGCTATTAACTGCAATCTCGATATAGATGCCGTTGTAACAGCCATGGATGTGGAAACGGTCTATGAGATTCCTCTCTACTTTGAATCTGAAGGGCTTGATAAGCTCATAAAAAAGAAACTTCTCCTTAATCTTTCACAAGCTGATATGTCAGAGTGGACAGAAGTGGTAAAGAAGGTAAAGGAGCCTAAATTAGAGACTATGATTGCTATAGTGGGAAAATACACCGGGTTAAAGGATTCCTATAAAAGTCTTATAGAAGCATTAACTCACGGAGGTATTGCTAATAGTGCAAGAGTAAATTTACGGTGGGTTGACTCAGAAGAGGTAAAAGCAAAAGGGGTAGATAATATAATGTCAGGAGTGGACGGGATATTTGTTCCTGGAGGATTTGGATCGAGAGGAATAGAAGGTAAAATAGAAGCGATTAGATATGCTAGGGAAGAACAGATACCTTTTTTTGGCATCTGCCTTGGAATGCAGTGTGCGGTTATTGAATTTAGCAGGAATGTCTGTAATCTTTCAGCAAATAGCACAGAGTTTGATATTGACACTGAAAATCCTGTAATTCATCTCATTAAAAAATGGTATAATCCGAGAGAGGGAAAAATAGAAGAAAGAATAAAGGAATCAGAGATGGGAGGCACTATGAGACTTGGTGCCTATCCGTGTGTGCTGAAGGAAGGAACTCAAGCATTTAAGATATATGGAATAAAGGAGATATCAGAGAGGCACAGACATAGATACGAGTTTAACAATAAATACAGGGATATTTTCACAAAAAATGGATTTGTAATTAGTGGAGTATCCCCTAACAATGAGTTAGTAGAAGTAGTAGAGTTAAGTGATCACCCATGGTTTTTGGGATGCCAGTTTCATCCTGAATTTAGATCAAAACCAACAGAACCACATCCATTGTTTAAGTCATTCATAAAGGCATCAATTAAGAATAAGGGCTTTTTCCCCAAGTTAAGTGGGTAACGACTATTTAATAGAGGGTTTTTTCTTATTTTAAAAGGGTATTCCCCCAGCACTCGGCGTCTTGAGTGATGAGGGGATAAGGGAGGGTAATGCAAATATTTTTTATTAAATGCTGATCTCCATCAACTCCAATGTTATTACTCACTCCTAAATCGCTTCCATCTTTACCCCGTTAGATAGTAAACATCTAATGGGGCTAACTCTCCCCCCTGTCTGCGTGCAACGCACAGGCAGACATCAAAGGGGAAACATATTATGTTACCCACTTAATTTGGGAAAGAGCCTATTTAAACTACAATGCACCGATTGAGGTATTTAGTAAAGATGCTCCAATTACTGATTGAATCCGGACAAGCAATAAGGAATGAGCTATGAAGCTTTGTGATATCACCCAGTTTTATAATGAGTTCAGCGGTGGAATTAAAACTTACATTAATCAAAAGAGGCGATATTTAATAGAGCAGATAAAAGGGGAGCATGTGCTCATCGCTCCTGGCCCTAAAGACCATATTCAAAAAGGGGAAGGATGGGTCTTCTATCAAATAAAGGGTTTCAGTGTTTCCCAAGGCGGACACTATCGTTTTATGGTTAATTTAAAAAAAATTTTTAACATTCTAAGGAAGGAATCTCCCGATTTGGTCGAGATCGGTTCTCCTTATATCGTTCCTCTAATTCTTTCTTCATTTCTCAGAAACCAAGGGATACCCTCGGTAGGATTTTTTCATACCAATTTTCCAGAGGCTTATATTGGTCAAATAACAAGTGTACTCGGTCGCTCCATCTCCGAACTCTCAGAGAAGTGGGCGTGGTTATATGCTGGGAAGATATATGAGTGTTTTGACCTTACTCTTACCCCGTCTTCGTCTCTTACATCCACATTAGTGGAAATGGTAGGCAAAAAGGTCGAAACGGTAAAGTTTGGAACAGATGTGGAATTATTTCATCCCCAAAAAAGAGGGGATCTAAAAAAGGCGCTGGGTTTGTCCTCTAACTGCATTTTATTGCTTTATGTAGGGAGGATTGATCGGGAAAAAAGGGTGGATGTAATCCTTGACGCTTTGATGCTTCTGCCGCGGGGACGGTATCATCTCTTAGTGGTAGGAAAAGGCTCGATGGAAAAAAAGATCAAGGATTTCAATTTTCTTTATCCAAAACTCCTTACATGGAGAGATTACTGTAGAAAAAGAGAAGAGTTGGCCATGATATATGCCTCAGCAGATATTTATGTAACTATGGGAAAGTGGGAGACATTTGGGCTCTCGATATTGGAAGCTCAGGCGAGTGGTCTTCCAGTGGTCGGTGTGAATGGCGGGGCCGTGCCTGAGAGGGTACCCCCCGGAACCGGGCTGCTGGTAAATTCTGATGATCCGCGGGATTTGGCTGCTAAGATAGAAAGAGCAGCGAACGGCAATTTTCGGCAGATGGGCATGTCTGCTCGCCAGATGGTCGAAAGAGATTACCGCTGGGATTTGGCGTTGAGAGAGCAGTTTGCATTTTATCAAAGGTTACTAAAATGAGTCGTGAAGGATAAAAGAAGAACCATAATTTTTATTTGAACCCTTGCCTTCTTGGACCCTCTGCCGAGGTGTAGAAGCGGCATATTTTAAATCCTACCTTTTGTAATCAAATTGTAATATTGCTGTAATAATATTGTAACCTCCGCTAAGGTAATCTATCTCTATAGAATTAGGCAACAGAGAAGAGTTAAGAGCTAAAAGGAGGTGATAAGAAAAAGTAGAGAAATTAGAGAGAACGCTGGTAATGCTTGGCAGGCAGAGGGAAAAGTAAAAATAAAAAAGAGGAGGTAAAAAGATGTTAAGTGAGCTAAAAGAAAGGAAAGTCAGGTTCTTTAGCAGTACAAGTGGTCTAAAGAGATCGGCAATCGGACTCGTGATCGCAGCTATGACGGTGGTTTGCCTAATATTCGTTATTAAGGAGATCAATGGCAAGGCAGAGGCGTGGTGGTGGGTAGAGGAACCCCGCAATGTAATATTTTTTCATCCGGATGGGTTTGGTCTTAGCCACTGGAATTCACTCCGCTTCTATTTAGCAGGACCGGACGGCAGGCTTAATTGGGATAAGCTGCCTTATATGGCTCCTTATACAGGGCATATGAAGGATGCCGTGACTGCCAGTTCTCATGGGGGCGCTACTACTCATGCCTTTGGGGTGAAGGTGGCAAGGGATAGCTTTGGACTTGATGGACATGAAGAGATCACCGCTCTTTCTGGTAAGAACAAAAGCATAATGAAAGAGGCTATAGAGTATGGCTTTGCTACTGGGCTTATCGGGACCGGTTGTCTCACTGAGCCTGGCACAGCCGTATTTGTTGCTTCTGTAAAAGAGCGTGGCATGAGAGAAGAGATCGCTAGACAGGTTATCGAATCTGGAGTTCCGGTCATCCTAAGCGGCGGTGAGAGGTGGCTTTTGCCTAAGGGTGTTATCGGTCGCCATGGAGAGGGCAGGCGTGAAGACGGAGTTAATCTCATAGATAGAGCAAAGGAACTCGGCTATACAGTTGTCTTTACTCGGGATGAGTTAATGGAGGTGCGTGATACGGCAGACAAAGTATTAGGCGTATTTGCATCCGGCCATACCTTCAATGATAAGCGAGAGGAGATATTGAGAGCTGAGGGACTACCTCTTTTTGTTCCTGGCTCCCCGACAATGGCGGAGATGTCGGAAGTGGCATTAGAGATCCTTTCGCGAAATCCAAAGGCAGCACAAAATGGCATCTTCCTCGTTGCTGAGCATGAGGGAACTGACAATTTTGGCAACAATGCCAATGCCAAGGGTTCTTTTGAGGCAGGCAAGCGGGCCGATGAGGCCTTTGGGGTATTTATAAGGTTTATTGAAGAAAAACCCAATACTTTGCTGATTACTACGGCCGATTCCACCGCTGGAGGAAAGCATATTCTTGGAGAAGATCGCGAAGGTATGGGGCGGTTTCTTGTTGGGGGCATGACTGGCAGCGCAGATATTAATAGCGATACTGTAGGCAGATATGTCAGAGCGCCTTTAGACGGTATTGATGGCGCCGGCACTTTTCACTTTATGGCAGCACCAGATAAGAATGATAGAAGCTGGCCCTTTGTGGTAGCCTGGGCAACACGCCATGACCTAGCCGGTGGTGTTGTAGTTCGTGCCAAGGGGCTTAATGCAGAGATGGTCACCCAAAAAGGTGTTGTCGACAATACCGACATTTATCGCATCATGTATTATACCCTTTTCGGTGAAAAGCTGTAGGTGACTGGCGGCATTATGATGACATTATAATAAGTAGATAGCTTCGAGAAAAGTTATCTACTTATTATGCAGATCGGAGAATACATTTGATCCCCTGAATGAGTATAATCTCTTTTTAGACACTACTACCCTCAGAGGTAATTTGTGTCTAAAAGAGGGGGTCATTCCACTACCGCATTCAGATACTATTCTGCTATCCGGTGTCTCTGACAATGTTTGTGGACAATGGAGATGAAATGCTGGGAATTACGAATACTATCATAAGTTTTTGATGTCTCAATATATTTCCAGTCGTTAAAGCCTTTTTCTATAGCCTTTTTTAACCACCTGCATGTCTCCTCAGGATTATTTTTTGCAGAAGATAGTTCAGCCATACTATTCAAGGCGTAAATATTATCTGGGTTTATTTCGAGGGACTTCTTGATATCTCTTTCAGCCTCTTCAAATCTTTCTGTCAAGAGAAGAGTAAAACCACGATTATTGTATGCCATACCATTTTTCGGATTTAGCTCGATTGCGCTGGTGAAATCAGCAATTGCGAGGTCATATCTTCCCATTTCCTGATAGGCGGTCCCTCTATTGACATATGCTATATCAAATTCAGCATGTAATTCTATCGCTTTATTGAAGTCGGCAATGGCAAGGTCGTACCGTCTCTTTTTTAAATAATAAATACCCCTATTACTGTATGCCCTGTAGTTTTGAGGGTCTATTTCTATAGCTCTGGTGTATTTAGTAATACCGACATCATATTTCTGTCTTTTGATCATAAGAAATCCTCAGGGAGAGTACTCATTATACCTGATCACAAAAACATCAGAAATCAGAGATTTAATAAGACATCCTATAAAGCTCAGGATGTCTTATTATTATAACATTACACCTGAAATCATATAGCGCATAAAGCACTACTGTTATTTGACCCTCTATACTGCAGTTGATTTTAACGGCTACTTTGAATTAATCTATGATAGTGCATAATTCATCGCTTGCAGTTTATAAGTAGAGTTTATAAGTAGAGCTTATAAGTAGTAGATGACGAGGTGTCAGAGTGGCGATAAATTCATGAACTATCTTGGAGAGGTGTCCGAGTGGTTGAAGGAGCACGACTGGAAATCGTGTGTGGGGTAAACTCATCGAGGGTTCAAATCCCTCCCTCTCCGCCATGTTTTTCTATAGCCAGGGGCCGGCCCTGCGCGGCAGGCAGGTGTGAACCCCGCCAGGTCTGGAAGGAAGCAACGGTAAGCATTTTGTCTGGGTGCCGCAGCAAGCCGGTCCCTGACTGTAGAAAAATGTAACTACTCAGGTTCAGGGACCAAGAGTTCATGGTAGTGTCGTCATTTCTATACATTTAGAAAACAAGAGACCTAATTGATGTCTTATCTGGTTTTGGCAAGAAAGTGGAGACCTCAGGTCTTTGAGGATTTAATAGGGCAGGAGCATATCTCGCTCACTCTGAAAAATGCTATTATTCACGGTAAAGTGGCCCATGCCTATATATTTTCAGGACCAAGGGGTGTAGGCAAGACAACAACGGCAAGGATCCTTGCAAAGGCTTTAAACTGTGCGAGGGGAACAACTCCAGAGTTTTGTGGAAAATGCCCATTATGTAGAGCGATATCAGATGGTTCATCCATGGATGTCTCCGAAATCGATGGCGCCTCAAATACAGGGGTTGATAATATAAGAGATCTTAGAGAAAAGGTAAGATATGCACCCTCCGGCGGTAGATACAAGGTGTATATCATTGATGAGGCGCACATGCTGTCAACATCTGCCTTTAATGCCCTTTTAAAGACACTCGAAGAGCCACCGCTGCATACGGTTTTTGTCCTCGCCACTACTGAGCCTAAAAAGATACCTCCCACCGTGCTTTCGAGGTGTCAACATTTACCGTTCAGAAGGATATCCAGTCAAAGAATCGGGGAAAGACTAAAATTTATCTCGAAAGCAGAAGGCATAAAGGCTACAGTTTCTGCCATCGAAATGATTGCCAGGGTGTCTGATGGCAGCATGAGGGATTCCCTGACTATTTTAGAGCAGGCGTCCTCATTTTCTGAAGATATAATGGCATCAGATATTAAAGACCTTCTGGGAATTACAAATATAGAGACCCTTTCAAAACTCACCTCAGCAGTGATCGAAGGAGACAGAATAGGTATAATCAATATAATTTCAGGGCTTGTTAACTCCGGAATAGATTTAAAGATACTTACAAAGGACCTTTTACAATTCAACAGAAATCTGATAATTGCAAAAATAGCAGGCGATGCAAGGGATATCATTGAGCTAAGTGAGGAGGAGCTCTCTACAGTAAATCGCCTCAGGGATAAGACTACCGAAGAACATATGGCGCTTATTCTGTCTGAATTAATAAAGGCAGAGTCAGGTGTCAGAAGCGCTCTCTATCCAAGGATTGCCCTCGAAATGACCCTTATAAGATTGAGTCTTCTAAGCCATTTCAGATCCATAAATGATGCCCTTAAAGTAGTTCAACATGCAGGCTTAGAAGTTCAGAAGGCGAGCGAAATTGAGAGGACAGGGAGGACGAGGGAAGACAAGAAGGTGGAAAATGGCGGTTCCTCAAGCCCTTGCCTTGTTAACTCTTCAACTTCTCGACATCTTAATTCTTTGCCCGTTGCTGATATATGGAATGCTACCCTCGAAAAAATAGGGGAGATAAATCACCCACTATCTTGCAAACTGAGGGACTGTGACATTGCCTTTGGCGATAACGAACTCAAGATAACATTCAATGGAGGCCTGTCGGTACATGCTGAATCAGCCAGAGAAAACCTTCCAATTATTAAGGAGGCGTTCCAGCATCTGTCAGGGAAAGATGTAGCAATAAAAGTGGAGATCGCAAAGGCAGAACATTTAAGCAAAAAGGATTTGAGAGCAAAGGCACTAAAAGATCCAATAGTCAGAGAGACTTTGGAGGTATTAGAGGGGCGAATAGTAGATGTGATGCCAATAAATAACAGATAACGAAAAAGGAGGGGGCGATGTCTAAAAAAATGGTTGGAGATATAATGAGAGAGGCACAAAAACTTCAGGCCGAGATGCAGAAGACGCAAGAAGAAGCAAAGACAAAGACCGTGAAGGCAAGCGCTGGCGGAGGAATGGTCGTTGTTGTAGCAAATGGCGGAGGTGAATTAGTCTCTATAAAGATAGAAAAGGATGTGGTAAACCCTGATGATATAGAGATGCTTGAAGATTTAATACTTGCTGCAGTTAACGAGGCATTGAGAAGGGCACAGCAAATGGTTAGCGAAGAGATGGCAAGGCTTACAGCGGGCTTGCAAATACCAGGGATAGGAGGATTAGGAAACCTTATTAAATAGTGATGAGGGAGTCTTCTTTGTGGCAGTCTGATTTTGGTGAAATTAGCCCTGCCACGTTTAGCTCAGATGGGATGAGAAAGAGTCAATAAAATCAACGAGTTATGAGACCCTGAAACTATACTGAAGCAAGTGTAACAGATGGCGTAGGGACTATAACATACGGATTTTTATGAGAGGTTCACCTAACTCACATTACTTGTCTTACTTACCTAGTGCCCTCGATGCTATTCTTCTGGCTACCTCGAATATCGCCTTCTTGCCATCCTCTGTCCTTGATTCTGTATAGAACCTGACCTTTGGTTCTGTTCCAGAAGGTCTTATCATAATCCATGAGTCATCATCAAAAACCAGTTTTGTGCCATCGACTGTTATCACATCTTTGACAATCCGGTCAGCTCCACCGATATTAATAACTGATCCTTTCTTGTAACTCTCCTTGATACCAGAGAGCTTATTTATGAGAGCATCTCCAACTAAAGAGCGGTCAATTTCAATACCTGAACGGTCAGGGTAATAGTATCCATATTCATCCATCAGTTCCTTGAGATATTCACCTAGATTTTTACCTGTAACAGCCATTATCTCTATCGCTAAAAACAGTCCGAGCAATGCATCTTTTTCTAATGTATGATTATACGCCGATATACCATCAGACTCCTCGAAGGCAACTATTGCCCTTTCATCAGATGTCTTCAGCATATAAGGCCTGAAATTCTTGAATCCAATCCCTGTTTCTTTAATCTGGATTCCTAATTTTTCTGCTATAGCATTTACGAAATTGCTCGTGCCTACTGACTTTGCTACAACACCAGAGACCTTCTTATAAACATAGAGGAAATGGAGCGCCATGGCGCCAAAATAGTTCATGGGTATCTGCATGTTGCCGTCAGCATACCTTATGCGGTCACCGTCAGGATCTATAATAACACCCAGTTTGAACCTTGCATCGCTCTCCCTTAAGGTATTTTCTACTCCCTCCATATTTTTTTCAGACGGCTCCGGGGCTATGCCTCCAAAGAGATAATCATCTTCTGTCCTTAGATATTTAATCTTATTGTTACTGCCAAGAATTCTCTGAACACGCCCTCTTGTAGCGCCATGCACATTGTCAACACACATAATGCAATCCGCACCGTCTATAAAATCGCGAATCCTTTTGATATCTATCGTCTTTCTTTCTGTTATGTATTTGATATATAGTTCAGTCAGGTCAACTTTTTCTATGGCATAAGGACTTATGGGCTGAATTATCCTAAGCTCTTTCATTATCTTGTTAGCCGTCTCTTCAATCTTCGTTGTGATTTCTGTTCCTGCAGGCCCTCCGTCAGAGGGGTTGAACTTGAAGCCCGCATAGTTTGCAGGATTATGGGAAGGAGTGAGGTTTATGGAGCATATGGCATTCAACGTTTCAATGCCTACTGAAAATTCAGGTGTGATCGCCTCTCCTGCGTACCATGTCCTTATCCCTTCATTTTGGAGGAGACCTATCACCTCTTTGGCAAAATCATACCCCAAAAATCTGCTGTCATGTCCTACGATAACTCCTCGTCTCTTTATCTCGCTAAAGCTCGATGCCCCTAGTGCATTCATAACGGAGTGGTCATTGTTTTTGAAAATCTTTATAATTGCGGCTGTGACGACCCTTACATTGTTAAATGTAAAATCAGTGCCTATTTCTCCCCTCCAGCCTGATGTGCCGAATACCACTTTTGTTGGAGCGGTGTTTTCCCTCGCAAATTTCTCTATAATAGGCAGCATTTCTTTCCCCTTTAGGGCATCAGACATGATCACTTTCCAGTAATAGGCAGCGTCTTTGAATGTTTTTTTATCCATATTACCTCGTATGATGCCCTTGGCAACCTCTTGAACACATCCTATACCTTCAGGATGCCTATAGCCCTTTGGAGCTGAGCGCCTTTTGCCCTTTATGTCCACCTTCTGCAGCAGTTATAGTCGCTACAACCCATTTTCTTGTTGACACCTCATCGACGTCTCTTATCTTTTCAGCCATTGCTGAGGATCCATGGGGGACCCCTTATGTCGCACTTCAAAATATAGCCCACTCGTTCCTAGTGCGCTTGACTTTCCAACCTCTCCTATAACCTTGCGTTTATCGACTATATCTCCAACCCTCACAAAGATTCTACTAAGATTTCCATAGATTGTGTGGTAACCACCTCCATGGCTGATTATCACCAGATTGTCAAAACCCCCGAAGGCATCTGCAAAGACTACCTTGCCCCTATGAACTACCTTTACAGGAGAACCGCTGCTTGCCCTTATATGAACACCGCTTCTGAATTTAGGCAGATTAAAGAGAGGATCAACCTGTTTTCCAAATCCCAAAACAACAGGGCCGGTTACTGGCAGAGGAAGCCTCCCTTTGAGGAGCACAAAATCTCTGTATTGTAGTGCCCTTTTGGCTTTTTCTCTTAGTATCCTTTGTTGTCTTTCAGACTCTTGTATTATCCGTAATATTCTGTTTGAGACCTTTGCTAATCTTCGTATCTCCCTTTCATGGGATATCTTTTCTTTTTTGATACGGATTAAAAAGGAGATCCTCTCCCTTTTTTTTTCCTTCAATGATTTCTCTACTCTTGCTGATTTTTTATTCTCTGCCTTTAATCCTACCGATAATCTTTCGAGTTCTCTCTGTTTTTCTCTTAGGCCATCAACAGCCGCTACATATTTTTCTATAATTGCGCGGTCATGAACTACAATATCGTTTATATTTCGCAGTATCCTCAATGTTTGTGAAATATCGTATCCGCTAATGAGCATAAGGATCGCATCACTTTCTCTATTGACCCTCTGTAGTGCCCGTAGTCTCTCCTTAAGGATATCTCTTTGTGCCTGGAGTTCTTTCTTGCGGATGTTAATATCATCTTGTAAGGCTGATATATTACCTTGGAGTCTATTTATTTCGTCTCCCTGAAATATCAACTGCCTTTTTATTTTATTAAGATCTGCATCTATCTGTCCGAGATGTCTGAGGACGGATAGTTCAGTCTTCTTTATGTATTGAAGTCTTTCTTTCTGTGCCCCGATCTCTTTTTGTGCCTCTTTGAGGTCTTCGTGTGAGCTTTTTGCAAGGGCATCGACCGGTGGCAGGCAGAAAGCAATAAGCAAGAAGGAGACAATAACGATCAATAATCTCTTTCTGTATTTGCTGGATACTATATATTGCATACCGATTACCATTTTTAAGGTTTTAGCCTCCCGATGGCGATAACAGAGCCTATGATTCCCAATAGGGCCCCAGTTATAGGCAGGGCGATCAGAATCTCGAATGGGAAAATTAAGGACTTAAGGATAGGAATAATCGGGCTCAAATTATGGACAATAGCAAAGTAAAAGACCAGGATGCCAATTGCCCCAATTGCCCCGCCTAAGGATCCAATAGTGCTCCCTTCAACAAGAAAAGGCATCCTTATAAAACCCTTTGTAGCGCCGAGAAGCTTTAGTATCTCTATCTCTTCTTTTTTTCTGTAAAGTAAAATTTTTATGGTGGTGTAAACAGCAAAAATAACCCCGGCTGAGAGCATTAAAAATATTATGATACTCAAGCCTTGCAAAGAACTTTTCAGAAGATGAATTGCCTCTGCTATTTCTTCTCCATAATAAATATCACCAACACCATCTATTTTAGCGATCTCCTCGGAAATCTGTTTTACAAGAGACGGTGTTACAAAATCATCTTTTAATCTCAATTCTATGGCTGGAGAGAGAGGATTTTCTTTTATGCCCTTAAGGATGTATGGATCTCTGAGCGCCTGTCTTATCTCGTCTAAAGCGTCATCCGCGGATATATACTTCAAACTTCTAATACCACTCTTTTTTTCGAGAGTATCTATGATATAGTCTGTCTCAGCCCACGAAAGGTTGTCTTCCAAGTATACCACCATCGAAAACTGTTCAGGGATACGCTCTGCAGCAACGCTGGCGTTGTATAGAAAAAGGAAGACAAGGGTTATTATTAGTAGGCTTGATGCTACAGCGAATGCGGAGAGTGTATTGATCCCTTTTTCCCTCCAAAAACTCTTAAATGCGGATTTAAAGGAATACATTAGCGTCATCAACCAACCTCTTCGCCTAATAAAACCCCGTTGTTTACTTTTAAGACCCTTTTCCCGGTATGCCTGAATACCTCTCTGTTATGAGTCGCAATCAAGATCGTTGTACCACGAATATTTATATCTCGGAGCAGCCGCATAATACCCACTGCTGTATTTGAGTCGAGGCTTCCTGTGGGCTCATCTGCGAGCAGTAGAGATGGCTCTGACACTATTGCCCTTGCAATTACGACTCTTTGCTGTTCACCGCCGGAAAGACTTCTCGGATATTTATCAGACTTATGTCGCAAATAAACCTTCTTTAGCATTTCTAAGGTAAGACTTTTTATTTCTCTTTCACTAACCCCTCTAATTCTTAATGAAAGGGCAACATTGTCAAACACTGTAAGATTGGTTATAAGCCTGAAATCCTGAAAGATAATGCCAATATCTCGCCTAAGTAAAGGCATCCGGGATTTTCTTAGATAGGCAAGATTGAACTCCTTTATGACTATTTCTCCTTCATCAGGGCGTTCAGCCATATAAAGTAGCTTAAAAATAGTTGTCTTGCCCGCGCCAGTTGGGCCTGTTACGAATACCATTTCGCCTTTTTGGACAGTGAATGTTATATCGTTGAGTATGGGCAGGTTATCATAGTATTTCGAGACACCCTTAAATATTATCACGACTAATGCCCCTTCAAAGAGAGTGTATTTGCACAGTTGCTTAAGCCCTGGACTCCATCACCACTTTTACTATATTATCTGCCGTAAGTCCGTAGAGCTTTAGTAATTCCTCAGGCTTGCCTGAGCATCCAAAGGTATCTTTTACGCCAACCTTCTTTATAAGAACAGCCCTGTTTTCTGATAAAAATTCAGAGACAGCACTGCCGAGGCCACCGATTATAGAATGTTCTTCAGCAGTCACTATCAGTTTCGAGTTCTTTGCAACCTCAAGCAGGGTGTCTGTGTCGAGGGGTTTCACAGTTGACATATTGACCACGCCAGCATTTATCCCTTCTTTTGCTAACATCTCGCTTGCCTTTAATGCCAGTGAGACCATTATTCCATTTGCAATAATGGTCGTATCATGAATGGCATGAAATTTATAAGCCTTTCCTATCTGGAACTTATACCCCTCTGGCATTACAGCAGGAACCTTTCCCCTCCCCAATCTGACATAAACCGGGCCATCATATTCCGCTACCGCATCTATAACCTGCTTCGTCTCGAAACCATCAGAAGGGACTATCACCGTCATATTGGGCAGTACTCGCATTAAGGCAATATCTTCCAGCGCCTGATGAGATGCCCCGTCTTCACCAACGGTAATGCCTCCGTGAGTGGCGACCAGTTTTACATTAAGATTTGAATAACAGATGGTCTGTCTTATTTGATCCCATGCCCTTCCTGTCTCAAAAACAGCAAAGGTCGATGCAAAGGGAATTTTTCCTGTAAGGGAGAGCCCACCTGCCGTTCCGATCATATCCTGCTCCGATACTCCCATGTTAAAGAACCTGTCGGGAAACGCATTTGCAAACTCGATAGTCCTTGTTGAGCCGGAGAGATCTGCGTCAAGCACCACTATCCTTCCATCTCTCTTGCCGAGTTCAAGGAGTGCTATGCCATAAGCATTTCTTGTGGCAACAGCTTGACCAAGAAAGTCTGTCTTCTGCGATTTCTGCTCTGTTTCCTGTTTTCTACCTCCCATCTTTGCTTAGCTCATTCAATGCCTTCTCGAGCTCCTCTCCTGTTGGTGCAACTCCATGATACTCCCCCTTGCCTTCGAAAAATGAAACCCCTTTACCCTTGATAGTCGTCGCAATGATTACAGAAGGTTTCATTTTTGTCCTTGCTGTCTCGTCGAGGGCGCTGACTATTTCCTCCATATTGTGGCCATCTATTTCGATTGCATGCCAGCCAAATGCCTTCCATTTGTCGACAACAGGCTCTACTTTCATCACATTACGGCACATACCATCTATCTGCAATCCGTTTAGGTCCACGATGGCACATACATTATCTAAACGATAATGGCTGGAAGTCATCGCGGCCTCCCAGACCTGCCCTTCTTGAATCTCACCATCACCTAAAAGGCAATAAACGCTCGCAGGAATTTTATCGAGCTTCAGTCCTAATGCCATGCCATTTGAGATAGATAATCCCTGACCGAGGGATCCCGTAGATACCTCTACTCCCTCCAGCATCCTCGAAGAAGGATGTCCCTGTAAAGGGCTCTTGATCTTTCTGAGGGTACTAAGGAGTGATTTATCGAAGTATCCTGTTAATGCCAAAGCGGCATAAAGAAGTGGTGCCGCATGCCCTTTCGATAGAATAAACCTGTCCCGCATAGTCCATTTTGGGGCATCAGGCCTGTGTCTCATTTTATAAAAATAGAGGGCGGTAACAATATCGGCAGACGACAGGGACCCTCCTGTGTGCCCTGAGCCTGATCTCGTGAGCATTTTGAGTATCTCGATTCTGACTATTCGCGCCTGTTCTTTTAGCAAGTCGATATTGCAGGAGGGCGTTGCAGTTATCATTGGCAATCTCCTTGTATAATAACCAATATTTATGGACTCGTAAAAAGTCGTGTTTACCGCATTTGTCATTTCGACTGCAGAGAGAAATCTTATGTTATCAATGTGTTACAGGCTAAAGATTTCTCCCTTTGCTCAAAATGACAAGCAGATGGGACTTTTTACGAATTTATCAATATTAAATTGTTGTGCCTTTTCCCTCTTATTGTCTGTAATACCCCTTCTATGTTCGTTAAAATCTCATTAGTATTGTTTAAATCCATAACTCGTATTATATAATATGGTAGCCTTTATTGCATTTCGTCGCAAAGAGGTTTCGAGAGGGTTAATCACGATACCATCAAATTCAACGGCCCTTTTTATTTAATAGCAAAGGTGAGAATAATACCTATCGCTGTTGTGTTTAGGACAGCGAAACCAAAAAACAAGCCGATCATCCATGGAATAAATTCTCTTTTGTCTTTGTCTATCTTGACATAAAAGGTGGACATCTTCTCCAAAAGCTCTGTTTTATCCCTCTCGGTCTTTGTGAGTATCTCTGTTTTATCCCTCTCAGTCTTT
>JAJOKM010000164.1:17529-31152 GCA_021129835.1 Thermodesulfovibrionales bacterium
TGTTTTATCCCTCTCGGTCTTTGTGAGTATCTCTGTTTTATCCCTCTCAGTCTTTTCATAAAGCTGATCAAGCCTTTGGGAGATGAGGACAGGTCTATCCCCTATAATATCCTCAACAATTATCTCTAACCTTGATACCCTATGTTCAACTTCTTCTACAAGAGGCATAGCTCTATTATGCAGCCAAGGGGACTAAGGAGTCAAGGGAGAGGGAACGACAAATTCTTTGTACTTAGCCGGAATTTGTCATTCCAGCAACTCTATCCCCACCTCTGTGGCAAAAAAAGCCTTTTGTATGTCATGAGGGCAAAGCTGTCAGTCATCCCTGCGATAAAATCACAGACTATCCTGTGCCTGTTGATTTCTTTCTCTGCCGAGTGGTCACCGGAGACTTCATCGATATGTTCAAGATAGTATTCATAAAGGGACTTTAAAACGCCTTTTGCCTTCTTAAATTCCCTCGTCATCTCTCTGCTTTCATATACCCTCTCAAAGAGAAAGTCCCTGATCTTATAAATAATGAGAGATATTTCTCTGCTCATCCTTACATCTTCGAGGTCTGTGGCGATGCTCTCTCTGATAACATCGCGAACCATTGTGCCTATCCTCTTTGAATGTGTATCGCCGACAACTACAGTAACCTCTCTTGGCAAGTCAGCCATACTAACTACGTCTGCCCTTATGGCGTCATCGAGGTCATGGTTAATGTAGGCTATAATGTCAGATATGCGAACAGCCAGCCCTTCAAGGGTTATTGGCATCTCGTCGGCATTATTCGATACTATTGCTCCCTTTCCTTTTGAGTGTTTAAGGATCCCATCACGGACCTCATATGTAAGATTAAGCCCCTGTCCGTCTTTTTCGAGAAAATCGACTACTCTCAGGCTCTGCTTATAATGATCGAACCCTCCGGGAGATACCTCTCTTAGTATGGCTTCTCCTGCATGGCCAAAAGGGGTATGCCCTAGATCATGACCAATCGCAATGGCTTCTACTAAGTCTTCATTCAGTCTCAATGCCCTTGCGATCGTTCGGGCTATCTGTGACACCTCAAGCACATGGGTAAGCCTTGTGCGGTAATGGTCCCCTTTGGGGGCAAGAAATACCTGAGTCTTATGTTTCAGCCTCCTGAAGGCCTTTGAATGGATAATCCTGTCCCTATCTTTCTGAAAACATGTCCTTATATCATCATCTTCTTCAGGCCTAAGCCTGCCTCTGCTCTTAAAACTGGGGCAGGCATTCAGATGAAGTGTCTGTCTCTCTATTTCTTCTGTCTGCTGGCGGATAATCATCGGTCTATTTTATCTCTGGTTGATACAGATATATCTAAATGTACACTTGCTACAGGCCTCCTTAGTCTCCTGAGTCGGCATAAAAGGGTGTTGCGGGTCTATAATCTCATTTAATAGCCTGAGGATTATCTGTTCAAGGAGGAGATATTTATTTTGGACATCGGCGCCGTTATTGAAAAGGGGCAATTCAATCTTCTTATCTAATTCTGCCTTCCCAAGGAGCAGAAACATGCAGTTGATCTCTTCAGGCATTTTTCCGGTTGCGCCTGCATAAGTAAGGAGATAAAATGGCAACTGGATGTTTTTTATCGCCCTGTTCCAGCTGTCTCTATCGTTTATATCAAGCTTTTTGAAATCGATCTTTAAGTGGTTAGCATTTGCTGAAGCCTTATAGTCGATAATAGTTATCTGATTGCCCCTCTTTTCGACTCTATCCAAGCGGGCATTTAAGCTGAATACCCATTTTTTAATCTTTACTCTATGCTCAAGGCTAAGTATCTCTATAGGATACTCAGAGATTTTTGGGATCTGATACCCCTCGATAAATTTTCGCAGTTGTATCTTAATCTGCCTCTTTAAAAGATATATCTTTCCTGAGTGGTCTTTGCCATAATGTCTCTTAAAAAGGAGCTCGATAACTTGTTCTAGCTCTTTCATATCCATATCTTTTTCATTAAGGATACGATTAGTCTTCTTCCTAAAATACTCCTGCAAGACCTCATGAATAAGCATACCGATTTCTAAGGTCTCTATTTCATCAGAGACCTTCTCTTTTTTGTTGACAACAAGGACATACTGATAATAAAATTGCAAGGGGCATCGAAGATAGACGTTTAATGAGGAGGCATTAAAATTATATTCTCTCAAAAACTCTGCTGCCTCGTCGCTCTTCTTTATCGGGGCAGGCGGGGCATCCTTCAGTCTCACAGAATAGTGGATAGATTTTATATATTCACTAGCGTCCTTTTTTCTCTCCCTTTTCTGTCTCTCCCAGAGGAGCTTCTCAAGGAGTCTGCTGCGATCTCTTTTGTCATCTTCGACATAAAAGAGATAGACACTCTTTGCCCCGCCGATGAGCGTCTCGAAATAGTAGGCTATAAGCCTCTCTCTGTCAATGTAGGTTGGAAGCCCTAATGTTTGCCGCACCTTATGCGGCAGGATGGGTTCCTCCCGCCTTGTGCCAGGGATTACATCTTCGTTTAGATCGAGAAAGAAGAGGTTTTCAGCCTTGAGATTTCTCGCTTCCATAAATCCAAGAACCTGCACACCGCCTTGCGCATGGGTGTTATCAAAGGGCACCTGACATGTCATTAGATACCTCTTTAATAGGGCAAAGTAGCTATTGACGCCGGCAAGCCGAATATCCTTCATCAGAGAGGTCGAAAGGACATCTATATGTCTCAAAAATGCCTCTGAGTGAGAATAAAAAAGCGGGTACAGTGGCGCCGCGCTATTGTTATGTACATACATAAAGACCTTCAGGGCCTTCTCCGCAAGGTCCTTTACGTCTTTAAAGGACAACATCATCTCTATTGTATTTTGGTGGATCGCCCTCAGGTGTCTTTTTAGCATCTCTGGTGTAATGTCAGGATTGGATTGCGAGACCTTTTCTCTGATTGATTCGGCGATATCCTCGTTATTCTCTATCTCTGCTAAGGACAGAAACCGCCTCGTCTTGTTCCTGGCAAGGCGATTCTCTACTGCACAGAAAAGGCTCGCTGTAATGTCAGCAAGGGTATTAAAGTAGATATTCTTTATATAGGGATGGCGGACAAAAGCAATATAGTCAGGTACAAATAGACGGTCTCCATCCATTGAGAGTATGAGCTGCATGAGATTGGCGAAAAATCCGAATATCGGCGTCCTATAAAGGGGATACTTTAGCGAGATATTGTAATTGGGTGGCTCGATGATGCTGAGTGTATGCTGCAATAAAGGGGATAATGTGCCAGGAGATGGAAGGATGATCGCGGTCTCTTCATCAAGGGTATTGTCACTGTCTTTTAAGATACCTTTTAAGATGCTGCTAACACCGAAGACCTGCCCATGGGTATCCGGACTCCTGTAGAAATGGATACTTGGATTGCCGGAAATGTGCTTACTCTGAACTGTCATCCCTATGTCTCTACATTTCTCTTCTATGCCTGGTCCATCCTGAAATATGAACAAGGTATTTTCCCAATTCAGGAGTTTTCTGCAGAGGATTCTCTCTGAGGCGGTTAATGCAAAAAAACCTGCAAAAATAATCTTGCTAAACTTAGCGAAATCGGTGGCGCTGATCTTCTCTGAGGCCATACGGTATCTGAGGGATCGGGTGGAGCATTTATTGCTCTTAATTTTTTCATAAAACTCCATATATAAAAGGGATAGTAATTGCAGCCTTTTTACTGTAAGGGGTGGTATTTTTTCGTCGGGGAGACGACTAATCTCCTTTACCGCCTGGGGGCTGACTCCTTCGATGTAGAGTTCTTCTAAATTATGGTATAGCCTCAGTCCAAGAGAGAAGAAGGTATCGAGTGTTAGAAAATTATTACTGCCTAGCCTGGCAGGCGCTTCTTTATGAATATCGTAAAGAAGGGCGACGGCATCTATAGGGTCTATTTTTCGGTCTGTATGGTTAATGCATCCTTCATAAACGAAGTCAACGAACGCATCCATCGAAAAGGTCTGCGGCGGAATAAAACTGGCCCTCTCTTTTTTTGATATCGCCTTCCGGAGAAGGTGAGAGGACATCTTGCCAGGGAATACGACGAGATTAGACGAATAGTCCCGCTCTGAGCAGCTCAGGCGCCGAACCACTTCGTCTATTAAGTTATCTGCAGACAGAACTAACACGGTATTATCTCTCTTAAAGCCGTATAGGCAACGAGGCCTTTTACCGTTTTGTCAGGGTAGATATCCTTCAAGATGCCCATGTAATTTTTCATCTGTGCGATATGCTTTTCAATGTCCTCCTTGTCCTTATCTGTTTTGTAGTCTATTGCAGTCACTGTTGTTGTATCAATAATTACTCTATCCACCCTGAATAGATTCCCTTTTGCATTCGAGAAATCCTGCTCCCTTTTCACTATCCTGCCGGGTTTGGCAGTAAAGTATTCCCTTATCCTGTCATCCATAAGAAACTCCAGCAGTCCCTGCTTTAGTGTATCAGCGGGGTAGGAGGTCTTTAATTGGGCGTTGAGATGATTAATGGCCTGCCCTAATTTAGCCTCGAGATCACTACCGCCATAGTCGATTGAGCAGAGGACTCTATGGATGAAGTCCCCTCTCTTTCTCTCTTTTATGTTAGGTGGCCTTCCATCTGCCGTAGAAGGTCTTGTTTGGCTGTGGTGGTGAAGGAGAGACAAGGCAAGGTCGGTCTTCACCTTTTTACTGAGCACAGGAGTATTATTAATTGATGGTTGGTATTCATCTGAAGGCAGGATGTCAAGAGGGTATTTGGGTTTTTCTTTGCCGTTTACTCCAATTACATAAAGTTCCCGCCCTGCCCGCGTAAAGCCAACATAGAGGGCATTAAGTCCATTAACATCCTCTTTAAGCCTCTCCTCTGTGTAGTACTCTTTAAGCTGGGGAACCACCTCTGAAATATTACCCGTAATCTTCAGTAAATTAACGCCATCTGGTCCTTCCTTGATAATGTAATCAAACCCGCGATGATGCCCTTCTTCGTAAAGCAGGATGATCACTACCGGAAACCCCAGCCCCTTTGCCTTATGGATTGTCATTACTCTAACGGCATTAATACCTGGCGGGAGATTGATGTTCCAGTCGGCCTCAGATGCCTCCTCTGCTTCGGCGTATTTAATAAAATCCTCGAGGCTATTCTTTCCTTTATCTTCTAAATCTTTTATTAATTCTAATACCTTTACGGCGGGCGCCTCTTCATCGTCGAAGGTCTCAAAGACCCTAAATGTCCTGTATATCTCGCTCACAAGGTCATAAATAGGCATATACCCCGCTGCCTTGAATAGGTCCTCGAAATACTCCTCCCATACATCACTGAAGTCCCTCTGAAAGGCCTTATAGGTAGGTCTGTCTTGCCTGTTTCTAAACAGAAAGCCCTGCAGGTCCTCCAAAGAGATAGATCGTCTATCTCTTTGGAGGACCTTTTTAAGGAGATCTCCGAGAAGGAAGGTCGTAAATGAGAGGTCATCTGCAGGGGAACTAAGAAAGTTTAGCAGAGAAATTATCTCTCCTGTGAGTCTTCTCGTCCTGATGTCAAGGCTGCTATAAGAGACAAAAGGGATATCTTTTTCGCTAAGCCAGGCTGTAATGGCGGTCACCTGGTGGTTTTTAAAGACAAGAATGGCGATGTCGGAATATCTATGCCCCCTCTGTATCAGCTTGTTGATCAGCCACTGGATCTTCTCTCTCTCCTCTGGTTCATCCTCTCTCTTGCTGCATAGGGTAACCTCAACATATCCGGTGCCTTTATTTTCTTCTTTTGTCGACTGCTTATAATCTATCAGCCCGCTTCTTTGGGCAGGCTCTCTATATTCCTCATT
Organism: Thermodesulfovibrionales bacterium; assembly: GCA_021129835.1. GTDB lineage: Bacteria > Nitrospirota > Thermodesulfovibrionia > Thermodesulfovibrionales > Dissulfurispiraceae > JAJOKM01. Next base: position 23,327 of record JAJOKM010000164.1, read on the forward strand.
GCTTGCGGCCATCTCATGGAAGACTTTTTTGTTGAAATCAGTTATCTTTTCGAGACTTCGATAGTTTGTTTCGAGCTCCCTTACACTATGATGAGCAGAAGGAAAGGGGTTTTCTGACTCGAGGTCTCTCATTATCCGGTAGTCGGCATCCCTGAATCCATAGATGGCCTGTTTTGTATCCCCGACCACAAAGAGGCTTCCCTTTTGAGACCGAGAGAGCGAATTTTCGATAAGCAGATATAAATTGTCCCACTGGATGCGGGAGGTATCCTGAAACTCATCGATAAGATAGTGGTAAATCGTCTCGCCCATCCTGAAATAGAGATCCGTGACGATCTCTTTGTTAAGGTAATCAGAAAGCCTCTTGTTTATATCCGCGATGAATATCACCCCTTCCTGCTTCTCGACCTGCTCAAGTATACCCTTAAAGGCCTCATATATCTTTAAGTATGGCGCGCAATAGAGGTGCGAATATAGCAGATGATATTGCCTGACATTCTTTACTAATTCCTCCCACATATCGGATATCTGTTCATACTGGTTTTTCTCCTCGCGGCCCTTTGTTTTTTTAACAGGGATAGCTTTAGTGCCTACACCGATAATATCCGGAAAGCGATTTTCCCTTGCAGCCTTAAGAATTCTACCAAAGGAGCTTCTTGTATTTGCCTCGAGTCCCGGTTTATTTATAGCGTCATCGATCTCCTCAGCAATATTATTTATCTGCGACTCTACTTCTTGAATGTCTCTTTCTTCAAATAATGACTTAACCTCTCCTTTTATGCCTGATAACTTTTCATAAAGTAGCTTTATCTCCGATAAAAGGGTCTTTGAAGGCTCCCACAAATATGCCTCTTTAGCCCTAATAATAGTGTCGATACTCTCCTCTAAGAGGTTGGCCTCGGGTGTGCCCTTCTTTGCCCTCCTGAGGAAGAGATTAAAGGCATTTAACATAATACGATCTTTATGCATCAGGATATCAATATCAGGATTATATCCGAGGTCTATCGCTGAGGATTTATAAATAGATGCCGTAAAGCTATCAATAGTCTTTATCTGAAATTCGGTATAGTTTATAAGGATTTTATCTATGAGATCCTCTGCCTTGGAGATGAGCTTCTCCCTGTCAAGTGAGAGTATCTGGGTAATTTCGCTGATCTTGTCTTCTTCGGTAAAATAGATGCCTTTGAGATAAGAGAGTATCCGCTCCTTCATTTCTTTGGCAGCGTTATTAGAGAAGGTTATGGCGAGCAAGTTCCTGAGTTCGTTATGGTGGACATTGTCGGACAGAAGGAATTGGACGCATCTCATGGTAAGGGCGTATGTCTTTCCCGACCCCGCAGACGCCTTGAGAACTATAAAATGAGGAAAAACTAAGGCGGTCTCCTTCTCTAAAACTACATTTGACATTTGCCTTCCGATTTGGTAAACAAGACTTTTTTACGGGAATGACAACATAACTCTAAGAATCGCTCAATTTAGGCGAGAGTAATTCAGTCCTTTTTATTGCTCCCATAAGATAGTCCTTGAATTTTTCAGGAAAGAGCCATTTTATGCCAAGCTTTTCTGCCCATTTTATCAGCCCCTGGTCTGCTGTAATCAGCAGGGCATCCAGCTCTAGTGAGAGCAAAAGGAGGTCAACATCCTCTTTGCTGTCTATGATTCCCCACCGCAATGCCTCTCGGTATTTTCTCCTCAGGTCCTGAATAATCTCATCTACATCTTTCTTCTCAACGCTCCTGACCGCCTTCTCAGCAATCCTCAGCCCCTTATTTACTCTTTCCCTTATATCCTCTATTAATTCATATAAAAGAAATGCAGGACACTTCAGTTCGTGTTTTTTTGGTGGCTTCTGGTGCAGAATTAGGAGCAGATCCCCTGGTATCTTGTCACGTTCTGTAAAATACAGGAGTTCCTCGAAGACAGAAGGTGGCATATAGAATTCGAGGATATGTATCTGAGATGATAAAAAAAGGAATGTCTTTAATGCCTCTGTTGGGGTATTGCCAAGACTGGCCCTGACATCCGGATTTACAAAAAGACTCGCATCTAAAACGACCTTTAATGGTAACTGGTAATGGGTGGCAGACAGAGCGTCTCTTTTTTTGCCTCCGTCAGTATTTAGTTCATCGTCGATTTTTTCATCTCTTTCAGATGTCATATACATCAATCCTGTATGTATTCCATTTTAGGCATTGAGGACACTTTCCGGACCAGCTATCGGCTCTAAAATTACAGTTTTATGCAGCAAAAAACCCGAGTGCTACAAGGAAGACTAAAAATAAGAGTATTGCTATCTTGCCCATCGGTGATGATATTTAATTAGATACCGCTATTCTTCCTTTTTAGTCAATAATATCCTCAAAGGCTATTTTTGGAGCATCTAACCAGAATTTCTCGAGTTCATAATATGCCCTCGTTTCGGATTCAAAGACATGGACAACGACATCTCCATAGTCAATTAATACCCACCTTGCAAAGCTCATGCCCTCTATGTTCAGAGGCCTTGCTCCATGCCCTTTTAATATCTCTTTGACATGCTCGACTATTGTCTTGACTTGCGCGGCGCTTTCACCGGAGCAGATTACAAAATAATCTGCAATGACCGTAAGTCCCATCAGCTCAAGGACTACAGTATCTTTTGCCTTCTTGTCGACAGATACCTTAGCGGCTTTTATTGCTTTAACCTTGCTTTCTATTTGCTTAATAACTCCTTTCTATTTCAAAGTATTATAACATCTTCGGAAGGACTGATACCTTTTCTTTTCTCTGTCTCTTTTGGCGGGACAAATATTCTCAATGAATTTTAGATCGAAAAGAAGTTTTTTAGTCTGTTTTTTAATCCTTTTGGCTTGTCCTTTGATTTATTAGGTGTTCCACTGCTTATCTCCGCAAACTCCTTGAGGATCTCTCTTTGGCGAGGCGTAAGCTTTGTGGGAACATCAATATACACACTGGCAATCTGGCTGCCTCTATGATGACTTCCGAGTCTTGGCATGCCTTTACCCTTAAGGTGAAAGTCCTTCCCTGAATGAGTGCCAGCAGGAATCTTAACTTTAGCAGTACCATCAAGCGTAGGAATTTCTACTTCCCCACCAAAAACGGCTATATGAAATGCTATAGGAACCTGGCAATGTATATCCATGCCATTACGGGTGAAAAACGGATGCTCATCAACGGTTATCACAACATATAAATCCCCCGGAGGACCACCATAGCTGCCGATATCACCTTCGCCACTTACCCGTAGGCGGGATCCAGTGTCGATGCCAGCAGGTATTCTTACCGATATTTCCTTCGCAACTCTAACGGTGCCGCTTCCTTTGCAATTGTGACATGGATTTATAATGATATTTCCAGTTCCGCTGCATTTTCCGCAAGTCTTTACGACACTGAAAAAACCCTGCTGAAATCTGATCTGCCCTGTTCCTTTGCAGGCATGACATGTGTCAGGAGAGGTGCCTGACTTAGAGCCTGTTCCGCTGCAGATCTCGCATATCTGGCATTTGAGAATTTTTATAATCTTTTCGGTTCCGAAGGCAGCATCTTCAAGGGTTATGCTCAGGTCATACTTTAAATCAGCACCCTTTGTTGGTCTTGCCCTTTTAGACCCACCGAAGGCGCTTAAGAAATCATCAAACATACCTTCAAAAATATCGGTGGCTGTTGTCCCTGTGCCAAACCCAAAACCACTGCCAGAGCTGAAGCCCTCAGCAGAGCCATACCTATCGTAATTGACGCGCTTTTCTGCATCACCGAGGCATGAATATGCCTCATTTATTTCCTTGAATTTCTCCTCTGCTTCCTTATCCCCTTTAGTTCTATCAGGATGGTATTTCAGGGCAAGTTGCCGAAATGCCTTCTTAATCTCTTCTTGAGTAGCAGTCTGGGTAACACCGAGTATGCTATAGTAATCTTTCATTTTATCTAATCACCTGGATATATTGTGTAATTACTCAAGTTCAAGGTTCCGGGGTTCATGGTTCACAGTTAAAGAGCGATGAAAAAGGAGTCAGGATGAAGCGTGCAAAGCAGACAGCCATTAACCTTGAACCGTGAACTTAACAACCTGAATAGTTACATTTATTTTTCGTTGTCTGTCTGTTTTTTCTTATCTATATCCTCAAATTCTGCTTCTACTACTTCTTCCCCTGGAGGCTTGTCTCCGGTTTCGGTCTTTCTTTTGTCTGCCTCCTGCCTTTGTGCCGCAGCATATATCTGCTCAGCAATCTTGCGAGATGCCTTTGTAAGTTCATCTATTGATGCCTTTATTTCTGACAGGTTATCGCTTGTATCTTTAACCCTTTTGCACTTTTCGATGGCTGATTCTATCTCTGCTTTATCGCCCTCTGCAAGTTTATCGCCGTGCTCCATCAGAGACTTCTCTGCAGAATAGCAAAGGGTGTCTGCTTCGTTTCTTGCCTCCGCAACCTGTTTCTTTTTCTTGTCGTCCTCTGCATAAGATTCTGCGTCGCGCACCATTTTCTCTATGTCCTCTTTTGTAAGACCGCTTGATGCAGTTATTCTGATAGACTGCTCCTTTCCAGTGCCCATATCCTTCGCAGAGACATGCAGAATACCGTTTGCATCTATGTCAAATGCAACTTCAATTTGCGGCATACCTCGCGGTGCTGGCGGGATTCCGACAAGTTCGAATAGACCGAGGAGCTTATTGTTAGCAGCCATCTCCCTTTCGCCCTGGCACACCTTTATAGTGACCGCTGGCTGATTATCCGCTGCAGTGGAGAATAACTGAGTCTTCTTTGCAGGGATGGTTGTATTCTTCTCTATTATTTTTGTAAAGATACCACCGAGGGTCTCGATGCCGAGAGACAGAGGAGTCACATCTAAAAGTAAGACCTCTTTCTCATCGCCTTTTAGCACGGCAGCCTGAATAGCAGCTCCAACCGCAACTACTTCGTCAGGATTAACTGTCTTATTAGGTTCTTTTGCGAAGAATTTTTGAACTGTTTGCTGAAGCATCGGTGTCCTTGTCTGCCCGCCTACAAGCACAACCTCATCTATGTCGCCCGTAGAGAAGTTTGCGTCAGAAAGTGCTATTTTGCATGGTTCCATGGTTTTTTGGACGAGGTCATTTGTGAGCTGTTCAAACTTCGCCCTCGAAAATTTCATCAATAGGTGCTTTGGCCCTGCAGCATCAGCAGTAATAAACGGGAGGTTTATTTCTGTCTCAAATGAGGTCGAAATCTCTATTTTTGCCCTCTCTGCCGCCTCTTTCAGTCTCTGTAGTGCCATTTTGTCTGTTCGGAGGTCAATTCCCTGCTCTTTCTTGAATTCCTCCACCATCCAGTCAATAATCCTTAAATCATGATCGTCACCGCCGAGATGAGTATTGCCATTAGTGGATTTGACCTCTATAACACCCTCCCCGATCTCTAAGATAGAGATGTCAAAGGTCCCTCCGCCGAGGTCATAAACAGCAACTTTCTCCTCCTTCTTTTTTTCGAGTCCGTATGCGAGGGCTGCCGCTGTAGGTTCGTTTATAATTCTAAGGACATTCAACCCTGCAATCTGTCCGGCGTCTTTTGTAGCCTGCCTCTGGCTGTCGTCAAAATATGCCGGCACAGTGATAACTGCTTCTGTAACAGACTCTCCGAGATAGTCTTCTGCTGCCTGTTTTAGTTTCTGGAGGATCATAGCGGAAATTTCAGGGGGAGAATATCTCTTGCCCCTTATTTCTACATGGGCATCTCCGTTAGGAGCCTCAACTATCTTATACGGGAGTTTTTTCTTTGAATGTTCGACTTCTAGAGAATTATACTTTCTCCCCATCAGCCTCTTTATAGAAAATACTGTGTTTTCAGGGTTCGTGATGGACTGCCTCTTTGCTATCTGCCCGACAAGCCTCTCCCCTTTTTCTGTGATCGCTACGACTGAAGGGGTTGTCCTGGTTCCTTCCTGGTTTGGTATTATGACTTGTTCTCCGCTAATTACGACTGCGACGACTGAGTTTGTGGTGCCGAGATCTATTCCTACTGCCTTTCCCATTTTATCTCCTCCCAAATATTTTATTTATGTATATGATGCGCCCCCCTCATTAACTCACTGCTTTTTTTGATACTGCCACAAGAGAAGCCCTTAAAACTTTTTCGTTGTATAGGTAACCTTTCCTGAACTCCTCTACTATTGTATTGCTCTCAATGTCTTCCTTTTCGACCTGAGATATTGCGTGATGGTACATAGGATCGAAAGGTTTACCACTTGCTGCTATGGCTACGAGTCCAAAATTTCCAAGGATCCTGCTCAATTCTTTGAGAGTATTCTCTACTCCTTTTATAAGGGATTGCGAATCAGAACTTTTTTCGGCTGAATGTTTTAGTGTCATTTCTAAGCTGTCAATGGCAGATAAAATTTCATAAATCAGAGATTCATTAGAATATTTTATTAACTCTTCCTTGTCCTTCTGCGCCCTTTTCTTATAATTTTCGAATTCCGCATAAAGTCTCAGGTGCTTCTCCTTTGTCTCCTCAAGTTCAGCATAAACGGTTTTTGCTGCTTCCGCTGTTGCATCTTCTGTCTCTATTGAAGTGTCACCTCCTTCAGGTTTTTTATCAACACCCACTTCTGGATCAACGACCTTCTCTCCTTCTTCCATTATAATAGTTCCTCCCATAGAACGATTCTTATTTCACAATCTCCCTTCCACTCCGTAAAGGGTGGGGACAGAGAGAGATACCTCCTGGCAGGGTAGGGATAACATTGCCTTCATCGTCAATTAAATACCCTGCTTACACACTTCGCAACGGTGCCAACCATGTATATAGCCTTTGAATAATTCATCCTTGTCGGACCTATTAGAGCGATAACACCTATAGGTCTATTTCTGTCTTTATATGTCGAGGCAACAATGCTTAAGTTTTTTAATTCTTCAACAGGATTTTCATTGCCAATTACTACCTGTATGCAGTCTGCATTCGAAAATTCCTCGAGCAACTGCAATATCAGATGTTTGTCTCTTATAGCTTTTGCTATCTCTTTTATTCTTGATATATCGGAAAAATAGGGAAGGTCTATTAAGTCGTACAGGTTCGATATAAAGATATCTTCTTCTGTAAAGGATATTATTTGCTCGCATATTTTTAAGGCCTTTACTACAAGACCATCCCATATTGCCTTTTCTTGCTTCATTCTCTTTGCAAGCATAACCCTTATCTCATCGAAGGCGTAACCTGAATACTCTGAATTAAGATAATCCGCAATCCTGTTGAGATCATCTTGCTTAATCCCTGAATTTATCTTTAATATCTTGTTTTTAACCCCGCCCCCTTCTGTTATTAAGAGCGCTACTATACCGTCTCCCTTATACTTTATAAGGCTTATTTTGCTAAAAGTTGTCTTTTCCAACGAGGGAGGGATGGCAACACTAATATAATTTGACATTACGGAGAGGGTATTTGTTATATCTAAAAACATCTTGTTTATATCGTCCTTTATTCCTTCTACCCTATTTGCAAGCTGATATATCAAGTCAGCTAAGACTTTATCCCGCTGAAATAATAAATCTTTATCGTCCTCGTAGTCTGTTGTTAATGAACTGCTGATGCCTTTGCCAAAAAGAGAATCCACATAAAACCTATAACCCTTATCTGTGGGCACCCTTCCTGCAGAGGCATGAGGCTGGTTTAAAAAGCCAAGGTCTTCAAGGTCAGACATGATATTCCTTATGGTAGCCGGAGAAAAGCCGAGGGAATACCTTTTTACAACAAACCGCGATCCTATTGGCTCAGACCTGTCTATATAACTCTTTACGATTGCACAAAGAACCTCTCTGGTTCTATTATCCAACATTTCTCCTCCCACTTCAGCGG
>JAJOKM010000164.1:31252-33630 GCA_021129835.1 Thermodesulfovibrionales bacterium
TATCATATCTACATAGTAACAGCATTTTATCTGAACTGTCAAGTATTCACCACTCAAGTCTTTTCTGCATTAGCTTTTCATACATTTTGGGCGGCAAAAATGCCTGTTGGTGTATCTCGTCACTATAGTATTTCGTATTGATTTTTGGTTCTCTCCTTATCTGTCTTAAGTCGTGCTTCATTGATGCTGCAGAGAATGTCCACCAGTTGCCTGCGTATGTGGCTATGGTGGTGGTATATAAAGCAACGAGGGGGAATATGCGTTTCATTGCTTCTTGCACCTCTACTATCATATCTCTATGAAAAAGGAGGGATTCTGACAGGGTCACAAACATCCCTTCCCCTGTGAGGGAGTCTCTGACGGATTTAAAAAACTCAACTGTGAACAGGCTCTTTGCAAATCCGATAATATCTGTGGAATCAACGACTATCACATCAATATCGCCATCTCTTCCCTTCACGAATTCAGCCCCGTTCATGCATTTTATCTCCACACGCCTGTCTTCTATGCCACATGAAAATGTAGGAAAGAATTTTTTTGATACATTTATAACATCTTCATCTATCTCTATAAAATAGACCTTCTCAACAGAGTCATGTTTTAATATCTCTCTGATCGCTCCTCCATCACCCCCGCCTATTACGGCGACCCTTTTAGGATTAGGGTGCGCATGCATTACAACATGAACAAGCATCTCGTGATAGAAAAATTCATCTCTTTCTGTCAACTGCACGACACCATCAAGGATAAGCATTTTGCCAAAATGAGGATTCTCGATGACCATTATCTCCTGGAAGTTGCTCTTGCTTTTGTGTAATACTCTTTCCACATCATATGCATACTGTATTGGCGCATATGGATCCTTCTCGAAAAATTTAATCATATAAAACCTCCATAGTGTTTAGATCAAAAATACCCGTGGTATAGAAAAACCATTGAATTCTGAGGCATAAGAGATCGTATATGCGCCGCTACTAAGTATCAATATACGGTTGCCAATTTCTGGTTCAGGTAGTTTTACGCCTCGATCTATAACATCAAGACTATCACAGCTTGGCCCTGCAATTGTCCATGTTGCTATTTTTCCTCTACTGCCGACAACATATGTATACTTAATTCCACTGATGCTTTCCATGAGGCCAGTAAACACCCCGACATCGATATAAAGCCAATTCTCATCGCCTCGCCTCGTCTTTCCGATAACGGTCGAGACAAAAACCCCGGCATCTCCTACCACGGCCCTTCCCGGCTCCATAAATATCTCCAGATCAGCGGGGAGTTTCTGCCATAAAATGGCATCAACCTTTTGTTCTATGGTCTCTATACCCACCACATCCTTTGTATAATGAATGGGATATCCTCCGCCAATGTTAAGCATTTTGAGGTGCAAACCATTTTTTGCAGCAATATCCCAAAGGCTTTTTGCCTTCAAGATGGCCGTGTTCCAGTTATAAATATTGTTGCACTGAGATCCGACATGAAATGTTATGCCCACAGGATTAAGTCCGCTATCCTTTGCAGTGAGAAGCAATTCTGCCGCCTCATCTATTTCTACGCCGAATTTTTTACTTAAGGGCCATTCACTGCCCTCATTTGGGACAGATAACCTCACATAAACATTTGAACCACAAACGTATTTTGCAAGCTTTTCGACCTCTGAGGTAGAGTCATAGGCGTAGTAGTTCACCCCGTAGGATGCTGCCTGTTTTAAGAATTTCAATGTCTTTACAGGATTGCTCGTTATGATCCTTGTGGGTTCCACGCCTAAGGATGCAAGTATCTGGAGTTCGCCTTCTGAGGCAATTTCAAAACCGATTCCAATACTATTTAAAAATTCTAAGACCTCTATATCAGGATTTGCCTTAACGGCATAAAGCACCTTTGAGTTTTTAATATTTTTGCCTATTAAGGAGACCTTATCCCTTATGATATCCTTATCTATCAATAGGTATGGAGAAGGCTCCTCGCTAAGGGCGATATGGTTAAGAACCTTTTCCCATGTTGATCTGCCAACATATTCAGATGGTATTTTCATTAGGTCATAATCTCCTAAGCGGCCTTCCTTCAGAGTAAGAGTATATCACACTTATAAAAGTCGCCGCCTATAAAGAGGGTCTTCTGCCCAACAATTCTCGGTAGGCGCCTGAAAAGCGGGCAAAGCGATAAAATTTCAAGAGTGTTAGATGTTACCTGAATCCGTAATATCACGGATTCAGGTGTATATAAAGGATTATCAGAACGTTAAGGAAGCTAAAGACGGGTCAAGAGTCGAGAGTCGAGAGTATTGTTATAAAATTCTATACCAAAGACTCTCGACTCCCGACTCCCGACTCTTGACTCCCGACTCTTGACTCTCAGATAGACCTCATCAGTCTCTT
>JAJOKM010000096.1:0-22268 GCA_021129835.1 Thermodesulfovibrionales bacterium
CCCCTTAAAATAAGAAAGAACCAAAGAAGTTACCCACATAAAATAGCGAGGAGCCAAAAAATAGGAGTAACTGCCTATATCGAGACAGTGATGAGATATATAATCTGGAAACTGGAAACTGGAAACTGCCTTTATAATAGGGATAGGGTGGGGGTGAACTATTATATTTCATATAGATTTTTGGTGAGCCAATTGGGGGCACTTGCAAAGGTGATCGTTTTGATGTATAATATAATGAGTTTAAGTTTAGGTTGTTGCAGGCTTCATATAATCCCCGTGTATTTATGTCAGGCATTGGATGACCCGAACTCCAACTGCAATTCCAAAGAGAGGAGGTTATCCAATGAGTTTCGAATCTTTTAATTTGCATCCGAGGGTTATGGCCGGTGTAAGGGCACTCGGATACACCATACCCACACCAATTCAACTTAAAGCTATCCCACCAATTATGCAGGGCCACGATTTCATTGGTCTGGCTCAAACCGGAACTGGGAAGACTGCCGCTTTTGTGCTTCCAATTTTGCAGCGTCTGTTGCAAGGCCGCGGGGTCGCGTCCGAGCTCTAATAATCTCGCCCACGCGTGAGCTGGCTGAGCAAACATGCGCGGTCATAAATGATTTGGGTAAACAAACCGGACTGCAAAATATTACCATTTACGGCGGGTTGAGTATGGACCGGCAAATCCAGAGACTACGTTATGGGATCGAAATCATCATAGCCTGTCCCGGGCGATTACTCGATCATCTTTGGAGGAGTACAATCGATTTATCACATCTGGAAGTTCTTGTGATCGACGAGGCGGACCGGATGTTCGATATGGGCTTTCTACCTGATGTCAGGGGTGTTTTTGGAGTGCATAATACACCGGCGGCAGACTCTCCTTTTCTCGGCTACCATGCCTGCTGATATCCGGCGTCTGGTGCAAGAAATTCTGCATGATCCGGTTACGGTACAAATCGGCCGCACGTCGCTGGCAACTACGGTGTCACATGCATTGTACCCGATAAAGCAGCATCTCAAGACATCTTTACTAAAGGAGATATTATGCAAGACCAAAACAGGGTCGGTCCTTATTTTTACGCGTACCAAGCACCGCGCCGAGCGCGTTGCGAAGCAACTGGCGAAAGCTGGCTATCGGGTGACCTCACTGCAAGGCAACATGTCTCAGTACCAGCGTCAGCGCGCACTCGATGGATTCCGTGCCGGCTCATTTAGAATATTGGTGGCAACCGATATTGCCGCTCGAGGTGTCGATGTAATGGGGATTTCACATGTGGTTAACTACGATATGCCTGACACTACGGATGCCTATACTCATCGCATAGGACGCACCGGACGGGTTGGCAAAACCGGCGAAGCATTCACCTTAGTGACCGGTGAAGACGCGGCTATGGTGCGTGCTCTCGAGCAGATTCTCAAAGCGCCACTGGAACGCCGGACGCTGCAAAGCTTCGATTACACAATGCCTGCACCGGACAGCGAGCATAGCCGTCTTTTGCATCAACCACGGCAGTGCAGAATGCAAAGTAAACCCACCAACATACGTTCCAAACAGGACCGGGTATATGAATTATCGCAATGATATAAGAAATATTGCCATCATCGCACATGTTGATCATGGCAAGACTACTCTGGTAGATGCTATGCTTAAGCAAAGCAAGGTGTTCCGGGATAACCAGGTGGTAGGCGAGTTGATAATGGACAGTAATACCTTGGAACGAGAAAGAGGGATTACTATTATGTCCAAGAATACAGCCGTAATCTATAAAGGAGTAAAAATTAACATTATCGATACCCCGGGCACGCCGATTTCAGCGGAGAGGTAGAGCACGTCATTAGTATGGCTGACGGTTGTCTGCTACTGGTAGACTCCATAGAAGGTCCAATGCCACAGACCAAGTTTGTGCTTCGCCAAGCTATGGCAAAGGGCCTAAAACCTATTGTAGTTATTAATAAAGTAGATAGAAAAGATTCCCGGATCTCAGAGGTGATTCGGCTAATACAGGACTTGTTTTTAGAAGTAGCTACCAATGTTGACCAGCTTGATTTCCAATTATTGTATGCCAGTGCCAAGGAAGGTACTGCCGTAACTAAAAAAAGCATGAAAAGCAAAGACCTCACAGCTCTCTTCGAATGTATATTGGAAAACGTACCGCCGCCTCACATCGAAAGCGGCCCATTCCAAATGCTGGTTTCTAATCTGGACTATGATAGCCATAAAGGTAGAATAGCCATTGGTAGAATCTGGAGAGGAAAGATCGCCCCTCATGACTCCATAGTCAGTGTAAGCTCTGATAAAAGCGTAACTCGGTCGGAAATCGGAGAAGTATTTACCTATCTCGGTCTCGACCGTTTGAAGGTAACAGAAACCGAAGCGGGTGACATAGTAGCGGTGACCGGACTTAAGAAAGTCAGCATTGGCGATACCATTGCCAGCCCTGACCGCCCTGAAGCTCTACCGCGTATAGAGATTGGCGAACCAACGATAGAGACGACTTTCGGAGTGAACACCTCGCCATTTGGCGGCCGTGAGGGAGACTTCTTCACCACGCGTCAGTTGCGGGAACGACTCTACAGGGAACTGGAAACCAATCTTAGTCTCCGGGTAAAAGATACAGATAGTGCGGACACTTTTCGGGTGAAAGGTAGGGGAGAACTGCATCTGTCTATTCTAATTGAGACCATGCGGCGGGAGGGCTACGAATTTGAAATTTCCAATCCAGAAGCTATCACCAAAATAGTTGACGGCAAGCTCATGGAACCGGTGGAGGTTCTTACTATTGATACCAAAAGTGATTATATTGGGATTTTGACTGAGATGCTAAGCAAGCGGCAAGCCCGGCTTAGTGATATGCACAACGATGACCATGGCAACACACGTTTAGAATTCCATATACCTACAAAAGGATTAATTGGTTTCCGTGGCGCCTTTCTTACCGCCACCCGCGGAGAAGGCATGATGAATACCAATTTTCTTGGCTATGAACCATGTCGGGGAGAAATAGCCCGAAATCGCGGCGGCGTTCTGCTGGCGTCAGGGCCAGGAGTAGCTGTCACATATGGCCTTCATAACGCACAAAAGCGAGGCGCCACCTTCATTGATCCTGGAACACCAGTTTACCAAGGTATGATAGTGGGTGTTAGTTCGCGGTTGCAGGATATACATGTCAACGTATGCAAAGAAAAACAGAAGACCAATATACGCTCGTCTGGCTCTGATCTTGCCACAAAGTTGATTCCCCCCCCTTAAGCTAAGCCTGGAGAAATCAATTGATTTCATTAAGCATGATGAACTGGTTGAGGTGACTCCTAAGAATATAAGGATGAGGAAGAAGTTCCTATCGGGTGTTGCTCGTTGAGTCGCCGGGCACGGCATGCCGTGCCCCTGAATAGTTACTATTTTTATATCTCGAGGCTGCCGGTGATGTTATTTACATTATAAATGCCCTCTTCAGCGAGAAATCTCCCTAGTCCATCTATTATCTCGATTGTGGCTAAAGGGTTGACAAAATTGCCAGTGCCGACCGCAACAGCTTTAGCGCCGGCTACTAAAAATTCGAGGGCATCATTAGTGGTCATTATCCCCCCCATGCCGATGATTGGTATCTTTACGGCTCGATATACCTCCCACACCATCCTGACCGCTATGGGCCTAACAGCAGGGCCTGAGAGTCCGCCAGTAGTATTTGCGAGCATAGGTCTTCGCTTCTTGACATCCACAACCATTCCGATGATGGTGTTTATCAGAGAGACCGCGTCTGCGCCAGAATCTTCAACAACCCTCGCCATGAGACCGATATCGGTAACATTCGGTGAGAGCTTAATTATTAAAGGGAGATTGGTCGTTTTCCTGACAGCAGTGACAACCTGTTTCATTGCTTTGGGGTCTGTTCCAAAAACGATCCACCCGTCCTCCTTGTTAGGGCAGGATATATTCATTTCTAATGCATGAATACCTCCGTCTGAAGCAGAAGCATTGCTTAATTCTTCCGCTGCCTGGACATACTCGCCAATACTATCACCAAAAAAGTTCACGATAATATGGGTCTTGAATTGTCTTAAAAAAGGGAGCTTCTCTCTTATAAATGCCTTAATGCCTATGTTTTGGAGCCCTATGGCATTAAGCATCCCTGCAGGAGCCTCCACAATTCGTGGTGGTGGATTGCCTTCTTTTGGGGTGACAGAGAGTCCTTTAACCACAATCGCTCCGAGTCTATTTAAGTCCACAAACTCTGAATACTCTTCGCCATACCCAAATGTGCCTGAAGAGGTCATTACGGGATTCTTAAGCCTCACCCCTGCAATATCTACAGAGAGTTCAACCCTTTCCTCGCGACTCTCTAATCCCATACAATATCCTCTAAATCAAATACAGGACCCTCTTTGCAGATCCTCTTATAGACTTCCGTCTTCTGGCTTCTGACTTTCACAACACACCCCAGACATGCACCAACACCACATGCCATATATTCATCCAGAGAGACATAACATGTTATCTTAGCATCTTTAACGAGCATAGAGAGCCCTTTTAGCATTAAAGCAGGCCCACATGCATAGACCGGCAATGAATTATGTTTAATAAGTGGCGAGGACTTCAATACATCTATTATTACACCTTTTTGTCCTACTGATCCATCATCTGTCGCTATAATGATCTCCTTTGATAGCGCCATCACCTCATCAAGTATTATTAGTTCATCTTTATTCCTTGCCCCATAGAAGAGATAAGCCCTTTTTTTAAGTCTCTCTAAAATGGGATATAGCGAAGCAATGCCCATTCCTCCTGCAATTACAACAAAATCTTCCTTTGGCACTGGATAACCGTTTCCTATCGGCCCAATCACATAAATATCGTCGCCTTTTTTTAGATTTGAAAGACATAAAGTGCCTTTCCCCCTTATCTTATATAGAAATTCCAGTCTGCGATGGCCGTAATCGAAACCCCGGCTTCTGAAAATACTGAAGGGCCTTTTCAAAAGAGGATCATAAGTATTGCCGACCTGAAGCATGTAAAATTGTCCGGCGCCAGGCGATATGGTCGGCACTAAGGGGGTTATTGTTAATAACTTGAGGTCTTCATTTAAAGATATATTATCAATTATCGCGGCTTTGAAGTATTCAGACAAAATTAATCTCTAAGATTTCGTATTCCATAGTCCTTGCAGGTGCTTTGACCGTTGCAATATCTCCAACATCTTTCCCGATTAGTGCCCTTCCAATAGGTGAAGTAATGGATATTTTGCCGTTTTTTACATCAGTTTCGTCAGGGCCTACGAGAGTGAATTTATACTCCTCATCGGCATCTATATCGATAACTTTTACTGTCGCACCAAAGGCCGCTTTCGATTGATTAATCTTTGCAGGGTCTATTACGTCAGCCATTGCCACTTTGGCTTGAAGTTCCTGTATGCGTCCCTCTATAAAAGATTGCCTCTCCCTGGCCGAGTGATACTCTACATTTTCAGACAGATCTCCGTGCGCTCGTGCCTCAGCTATATCTCGTATATTTTTTGGTCGGTCAATCCTTAAAAGTTTGTCAAGCTCTTCTTTTAGTCTTTTATAACCTTCTGGCGTCATCGGTACGCGATTCATCGTGCGATACCTCCTCGTTAACGGGGTCTGGGGCGTAGCCCGCGTGCTTTGCCCCTGTGCTTCTCTGAAGATAACACTTTTGCAATGCTTTTTCAAAACAGCAACTTCACTTTAGGCTATATTCATCTTAGTGTTTGGGCTTATGGGAATGTCTGGTATAAGGGATCGCCGTACTGTTAAGCCATTGATTTCAGGAGTTAGTAGCCGGCAGCTGTTTTATTAGTAAAAGCCCAAGAATTGTTTTGCCGTCCCTTATCTTTCCTTCTTTAATCATCTTAAAAACCTCAGGGAGACTGAGGATGACTGTCTCAAGGGGCTCATGCTCCTTCACATCCTGCTCTTCTTCTTTCAATCCTGTGGCGCGAAAGATATGAATTATTTCATTAGAATACCCAGGAGAAGCGCAGTAAGACATAAGAAGCTCAACCTTTTCTGCTCGATAGCCAATCTCTTCTACTAATTCCCTTTCTATGCACTCCTGTGGTTCTTCTCCGTCTTCTAATCTCCCGGCAGGGATCTCATAAATTACCTCTTTTATTGCCTGGCGAAACTGCTTAACGAGCACTACTTTACCATCTGAAAGAAAGGGAACTGCACACGCAGCTCCGCTGTGCTCAGCGATCTCATGGATGGATTTTTGACCATCAGGAAGGAGGATCTCATCAAGCCGTAACTTGACAATTTTACCTTTATAGCCTATTTTCGATTCTAATTCGCTAATCTCCTTCCAGCAATTCTGATATATTTTCAGGATCTCGTCTGAGAAAAGGACAAATCGCACCTCTTTGAGGCAGCGAGGTTTTTTTAAAAAATCGTTGAGTGTGGTCAGGGCAATACGCGCAGCCCGATCAGCAGGAAATCGGTAGGCGCCAGTGCTGATAGAGGGAAAGGCGATTGACTGTATTCCCTTCTCCTCAGCGAGGGCGAGGCTGTTGTAATAAGCGTTGCGGAGGAGATTATCATCACGATTTTTTCCTGACCAGATCGGGCCAACAGTATGAATTACCCAGCGGGCTTTTAGCTTCCCTCCTCCGGTAATCATTGCTTCTCCGGTGGGGCAGCCACCTTGGCGGGCACGAATTTCCTTGCACTCTTTGAGAATCTCTGGCCCCCCAGCACGATGAATTGCTCCATCTACACCACCGCCACCCAAGAGAGAAGTATTGGCGGCATTGACAATTGCCTCGGTGTCCTGTTGCGTAATGTCTCCTCGAATTAAACTCAGCTTTGTCTTTCCTGTCATTACCCTCGAATTTATCTCCTATCTTGCTGCTCCTGAACTCAGAGATTCAGATCTTAATTTTTTTATGATGATTTACCCAAGCGAGTACATTTCACAACATCGATTTTTCTGAATCGCATACAGCCATTGCACGATATACAGTCAGCCCTTTCTTTGCCATCTCTGAATTTATCTGGCAGATCAGGTTCCCTTATTAGTGGTCTGGATATGGCGATAAGATCTGCATGGTTATTTTGCAAGATATCCTCTGCCACTGCCTTTGAGCGAATCCCTCCCACAATGATTATTGGTGTATTTAATTCCCTTTTGAATAGCCCTGATACCTCTCTGAAATAAGCCTCTTGTTCTACATCAGAAATATTTGGGCGCACTGTTTTCATTCCTGATTCATACATGCCGCCGCTCACCTCAATTGCGCCGATATTTAAATATTCGAGTCTCTTGGCAATCCTTAAGCCCTCTTCAGGTCTTAATCCTCCCTCGACAAAGTCATCAGCATTCATTTTTATTGAAATGGGATAATCATCTCTCACCTCTTTTTTCATCGCTCTATACACCTCTTCCAAGAAATGAAATCTCCTCTGCTCGTCGCCTCCCCAGTAGTCATCTCGCCTGTTTGTGTGCGGCGAAAGAAATTCACTCACAAGATAACCATGTGCACCATGTATCTGGATACCATCAAATCCTGCATCCATTGCCCTTCTTGCGGCATATCCAAATGCCTCGATGATTTCCCATATTTCTGCATCGGTCATGGCCCTCGGTGTAATCCTTGTAGATCGGTCATAGACCTCAGAAGGCGCAATAGGCCGCTCCATGCCGATGTGCGCAGGGAAACATTGCCTCCCACCGTGGACCAGCTGAATCATCACCTTTCCGCCATTCCTGTGAACAGCCTCGGCGAGGCGCTTCAACTTGGCGGTATAAAAATCATTGTGTATACAGAGCATCTGTGGTGCAGATCTTCCAGTGACATGCACCAACGCATTTCCTGTAATTATTAAACCAGCCCCCCCTTTTGAGAGCTCCACATACAGATCAATGAGGGATTCTGTAACAAAACCGTCATCATCGGCCCTCTTTTCAAAAGTTGCGGAACGGACTATGCGGTTTTTCAGGTCAATCCCTGCAATAGAGATTGGTTCAAATAGCATTTTTATTTCCTCCCAAGTTTTATTGCCATTTTTATTGCCTCAATCATGCTCGAAGGGTTGGCTGTACCCTTCCATGCTATGTCATACGCAGTGCCGTGATCAGGGGATGTCCTTATAATTGACAGCCCGATTGTAACATTCACTCCCTCATCACGGGCGATCATTTTAAGCGGTATTAAGCCCTGGTCATGATACATGCATACTACGGCATCAAATTCGCCTCTGTACGCCTTATGGAAAAGGATATCTGCTGGATAGGGCCCCGAGACAGGAATCCCGATATCTCGTGCCTCATTAACAGCCGGTGATATCATCTGTATTTCTTCATCTCCGAATATGCCAGCCTCTCCCGCGTGGGGATTCAGTCCAGCCACTGCAATTTTAGGGCTTTTTATGTCCATCATCTCACAACCCTTTTTTGCGAGAATAATTGTCTTTAAGACTCGTTCCTTTGTAATAATCTTTGGAACATCCTTTATTGCGGCATGTATCGTTACAAGAAATACCTTTAATGGCCCGCCTGAAAGCATCATAGCGTAGCGCTCTGTATTGGTGAGTTCTGCAAGCAGTTCAGTATGTCCAGGCCACGAAAATCCTGCCATCTTCAACGACTCCTTAGAAATTGGAGCAGTCACAATGGCATCAACGGTTTTATTTAAAGCAAGCTCAACGGCCTTTTTAATGTAGCTCACACATGCCTTTCCACCGGCAGGTGTGGGTATGCACTTTTTAAAACCCCTCATCTTTACTTCTGAGACATCTATTAATTCAAAACTTTTGTGATTGACAGGTATCTTGAGCCTCTCGATGGTCTCCTCGATTACTGCCTTGTCTCCTACTACTGCAGGACTACAAACTCCTAAAATTTCTCTTGATGTCAAAGACTTCAAAGTTATCTCAGGACCAATACCTGCGGGGTCTCCAATGGTTATGGCAATTTTACGGCGTCTTCTCATTATTATTAAGTAGATAAGTAGATAAGCATGGCAAGTATCGCAGCCCTTCTCTGCATAAATTTTAGCATAATTGGAACATAAAAAGCTGCTAATAGTTCGGCGATCCCTTCCCTGGCGGGGGAAGGTTAGGGGAGAACGAGCCCTGCAAACCTCTATAAAACTTCGGGGGACGAAAACGGGGTGGTGAACTGTTATACAAAGCCATTAAACGCTTACTGGTAAGTTTTGCAGGCACTCCTCCGAAATTACGGGTATGCGTCTTGCGTTCGCCTCATCTATTATCCTATGAAAATGCGGTGAAAAGTGTGCATCTCTTCCCAATACTACGACATCAACGAAGGGTATGAGTGAAATTATAGGTGTGGTTAGTTCTTCGCCGTTGTGGACATCATAGAAGTAAACATTGGAAATACCAATATCCTCCAGTGTTCTTAACATTTTATTGAATCTCTTGAAACCACTTACTATCATGGTTGACATTACATTCCTCCTTTCCTTTCCTTTGAAAATACCCTTTTTTGTTATTGCTCTTCCCTTGTCATTGCGAACGGAGTGAAGCAATCTCGGCGGGATTGCCACGCCCTTCGGGCTCGCAATGACATTTTCATGCCCTTTTGTGTGCTGAAAGCACATGTCGGCTTCTTTCATAGACGTATTATCGAATTATGGACTTATTATCAAAAGTCTCATCTCTTTAAAGTCCCCATTTAATAAGGCGGCTTTCGTAAAACTTAGGCCGGTCTTGCCACTTTTAAATCACTGAAGCAATTTCGCAATGTGCAGATACCACAGGAGTGATACAGGAAAACTGGTATCTTTCTGTCCTTTGCTATAGTCATTGCATCTTTTTTTGTGCGATGCGATACCTTGTTGGTAAATATCACCATTGCGTCAACATTTTTTACCTTTCCCTTAAGGCCTGTCTCTGGTTTCGTGAATACTTTAAGACCAAACCCAAACTTTTCTGCCTCGTTTATGTATTGCCTTTCAAGCCTACACATCCCGCCAATTAATGCGATACACATATTGTCACCCCTCTTAATTTTGTAATGCGACTTATTTTAAACCTACCCCTTCTGCACTAAACCTTGCCCCCCTTGAATCCTCATAATCCTACCATCTTTTTTGGAGATGTTCTGATTTTACAACCTAAACAGTTACAGTATTATTACAATTCGATTAAATTTAGGTTACAGAGGGCATTCAGTCGACTCAAGATCAATCAGTTCCCCTTTTGGTGGCACAGACATCTTGCATCTGTTGTTTTACAAGATAGAAGCCTGTCCGGCCGCAATCTATAATAAGATTTATTCTCGTTTCAACCGGTGCCATTAAACCTCAAACCCCAAACTGGAGGGCATAGCATGTTGAGAATTTATCTCATTATAAATGAAATTAAGACTTTTGTCAAGAGGATGACACCGGGTTGTTTAAATAGTCCATGAACAGCGAGGGGTTCAATCGTTGGATGACCGACACCGTGCTTGGACTCACTCATGGGCAACCTGCTGGGAGTCATAGCAAGAAAAAACAATGATAAAATAATGAAAACAATGATAAAATAATCCTATGAAATCAAACCCCCGCTTAAAAGCAGCCATTCTGTGGCGCTAAAATTTTCGCGGCATAATGCTCGGAAGCGTATCCAGAAACATCCGCGGACGCTCTAAATGCCCTGTTTTGATAGGAAAGATAGAGAAAGCCAATTTACGATGACTACTATGGAGACGATCAGGAAGGTTAAAGATACCATAGAAAAGTATTCCATGTTGTTCCAGGGCGATCGCCTGCTCGTGGGGCTTTCCGGAGGCCCTGATTCTGTATGCCTGCTTACTATTCTTAGTAAACTAAAGTCAGAGTTTAATATTGCTATATTTGCGGCATACATAGATCATGGACTCAGACCTGAGGAGACACCCTATGAAATAGACTTCTGCAGAAAACTATGCAAAGCGTTAGATATACCTATTATCATAAAAAGCATAGATGTTAAATCTCATGCAAGAGAGAGAGGCTTGAATAGGCAAGAAGCAGCGAGAGAATTAAGGTACGAGGCGTTTGATGAGATCGCCTCTGAGGCTAATGCAGGCAAGATTGCCCTTGGGCATAACGCTGATGACCAGGCAGAAACAATATTAATGAGGCTTTTTAGGGGCGCCGGACCTTTGGGTCTTTCAGGAATACCACCTGTAAGGAGACAGATAGTAAGGCCACTGATCGAAACAGAGAGGTCTGAAATAGATAGATTCCTTAAAAGCGAAGGAATAGGCTTTGTGACTGATTCATCGAATCGCAGCAATAAATACCAGCGAAATAAAATAAGACATCTCATCATCCCGGCGATAAAAGAGATGAACAGTGACTTCATAAGAACCGTTTCGAGGGCAGCGGATATATTAAGAGACGAGGAGAAGTACTTCGAGACGATCATAACAAAGAGACTAATGACACTTGTAAGCAGAAAGAGTGACCTGTTTGTCGAGCTGTTTTTATCTCCGTTAGAAGCAATGGACACAGTAATATTGAGAAGGGTTTTGAGGCGTGCTATTGATGAGATGAATGGACTTCATGGAATCAGCTTTATCAATATCGAGGAGATTGTGGCTTTAGTGAAATCAGGAAAATCAGGGGATAGGATTTATCTCCCCAAAGGGATTCGGGCAATAAAGAAATACTCAACCATTATAATCACCTTTGAGGAACCAGCAAGGCTCAGGACATGTGTCCTTCATCGTCATGGAGAGACTATATTAGAAGAGTCTTCGATGGTGATTCAGAGTACAACCGTTGCTGGCGCTGAAATTAGAGACTACGGAGATGGTAAAGAAATGGCAGTGATAGATTCCGATAAGGCATATTTTCCGCTCCTAATAAGAAGGAGATTACCAGGGGATTGTTTTTATCCTTTCGGATTTGGAAGAAAGAAGAAGATTCAGGACTATTTTGTTGACGAAAAGATACCAAGAGATGAAAGGGATATTATACCTCTGTTGACATGCGATAACAACATAGTATGGGTGGTAGGATACAGACTGGATGAGAGATATAAGGTTGACAAAAACACTAAAAATGCCTTAGAATTAAAAATCAGACCTCTCAAGATTTAACCGATAGATAGTGAACAGTGATCGGAGGTCAGACTGCTAACTGCTAAAGGCGGCTCCGCTGTGAAGGGTAGAGAATGGGGAAAATAGGAAATACGAGAAAGATTAAATTACTGCTCATTGCTAACTGCCTATTGCTTGTCTTTTTGCTGTTGCCATCGACAATCAATGCAAGTCCCTCAAAGGCCTGGTTCTCTGCCCCGGGCCCAGTAGAGAGAAATGCTGCTCAAGTGCTCACAAAATTTGGAGATGCAATGGCAGAGATTGCAAAAGAGGTAAAACCTACTGTAGTCAACATATCGACAACGAAGATCGTAAGAACACCCCTGCATCCCTTTTTTGACGACCCATTTTTCAGACGATTCTTTGGAGATCGCTTCGATATGCCACTGAAGCGAAGGGTCACTAGCCTGGGCTCTGGTGTAATAGTGACATCTGGCGGCTATATACTCACAAATCATCATGTGATAGAAGGGGCTGAAGACATACTCGTGACATTATTTGATGGCAGGGAGTTTGAAGGAAAAGTTGTAGGTAGTGACCCAAAGACCGATATTGCTGTTATTACAATAGACGAGACCGGTCTTCCAACAATCCCATGGGGTAACTCTGATAGGGTAAGGGTAGGCGAAGTAGTGCTGGCAGTAGGCAATCCATTTGGGTTAGGTCATACCGTAACAATGGGGATCGTAAGCGCTCTCGGTAGGGTAGGGATGGGTATAGCTGAATTCGAGGACTTCATTCAGACTGATGTAGCAATAAACCCTGGCAACTCAGGCGGTGCGATGGTAAATACAAGAGGGGAACTAATCGGCATTAATACCGCTATACTTACGAAGACAGGTGGTCATCATGGCATTGGATTTGCTATACCAGCAGACATGGCAAAAAGCATAAAGGATAGCATTATAGAGGAAGGTCGTGTCGTAAGAGGTTGGCTCGGGGTTTATATGCAGGAGATCACTGCTGAATTAGCAGAGAAGTTCTACCTTATCGATGACGAAGGTGCATTGATTACAAGCGTGGTAAGGAGAAGCCCTGCCTGCAAGGGGGGATTAAGGAGCGGTGATGTAATAGTAGAGTTCGACAATATTAATATTCGTAACCGTCTTGAGTTGAGAAATGCGGTAGTAGCAACATCACCGGGGACGGAAGTAGATATAAAGGTTATAAGAGATGGCCGTCCTGTAGTCCTGAAGGTGACTATAGGTGAATTAGATGCGATGCCACAGATTAAATATGTCCAGGTTGAAAACGCATTGACAGGTGTATCTGTTCAAGAACTATCAAATGAGCTTCGTCAAAAGTTTGGCATAGATAGGGGCATAAAGGGAGTAATAGTTAATAATGTAGAAAGAGACAGCCCTGCACATAACATTCTCAGGAGGGGTGACATAATTATGGAGGTTGATAGGAAGGATATAACTAATGTGGAGGAATACAATAGTGTGATATCAAAGATCGGAAGAGATCAAGCCGTACTACTCTTAATTATGAGGGCTGGATCTCCTCGATACATAATTGTTAGGCCTTAAATAATAGGTATTAGGTCTTAGGTTTCAAAAACCTAAGACCTAATACCTATTATTTAATAACATTGTAGCATCTTTCACAAATGCCTGGATGGTCGTCAAGCTTCCCAACTGTTGTGCTCCAGTTCCAACACCTCACACATTTATTGCCATGTGCCCTTTCTACTTCTATATAGAGGGAATCAAACTCTCTGCTTTCATAGCTATCTGGTGTCTTCTGGCTGAGCGGATAAATTTTGACCCCTGAGACGATGAAAAGCGTTGGTAAAAAGTCCTTATAAGTCTCAAGAAGGTCGCGTTCTTCTTCTGCCACATAGAAAAGGAGTTTTGCCTCGAGGGAATTGCCTATAAATCTATCCTTTCTTTTGATCTCGAGTGCCTTGTTGGCTTCATTTCTTATGGATATGAGTCTGGACCACTCCATTTCTAGTCTTCCATCAATAAACTCCTCCCTCACAGCCGGAAATGATGACAAAAAAATACTCTCGCTTTCAGCTTGCTGCCACTTCAGTGCATAGCTCCATACCTCTTCAGCCGTAAAAGAGAGCACCGGCGCCATTAATCTGGTCATATCCACCAGTATTTGATATAAGACCCACTGGGATGCTCGCCTTTCTACTGAATCTGCCCTGGATATATAGAGGCGGTCTTTCAAGATATCAAGATAGAAAGAGCTCATATCGACAATACAGAAGTCATAAATGGAATGAAACACCTCGTGAAAAGTAAAGCTTTCGTATGCCGATGCAACCCTTTTTATCAGTCCCTGGAGTCTGCTCATCGCCCACCTGTCAATTTCGAGGAGGTGTTCAGAGTAATCTCTTCCATCGTAGTCATAGATATTGGCGAGGAGAAACCTTGCTGTATTTCTGATCTTTTTATATGCCTCAGTAAGCCGGTCGATTATCTCTTTTGATATCTTTACATCTTCACGGTAATCCTCTGCAGATACCCATAATCTCAGTATTTCAGCGCCGTTAGTCTTTATGATCTCCTGCGGCAATATAACATTGCCGAGGGACTTGGACATCTTCCTCCCCATGCTATCTACAGCAAAGCCGTGAGTCAGCGCCGCTTTGTAAGGTGCCCTTCCACTTGTTCCGACAGAAACAATGATTGAACTCTGAAACCATCCTCTGTGCTGGTCACTCCCTTCAAGATACATCTCTGCTGGAGACGAAAGCCTCTCGTCCCTTTCGAGGACTGCAGCGTGGCTCACACCTGAGTCAAACCATACATCTAAAATATCGGTCTCTTTTTTGAATGAGTTACCACCGCATCTGCTGCACCTGTAGCCATCATCCAGAATCTCTTCTGCGCTTACTGTAAACCATATATCGGCGCCTTGCTGTTCCACCAAGCTTGTAATCTTACTATATAACTCTTCATCCTCGATGAAGGTATCACAACCATTGCATGTAATAAGTGGTATAGGAACCCCCCATGACCTCTGTCTGGAGATGCACCAATCAGGTCTATTTGAGACCATTCCGTATATCCTGTCCCTACCCCACGATGGAATCCATTCAACCTTTTCTATCTCCTCAAGGCACTTTCTCCTCAGTCCCCCCTTTTCCATAGAGATAAACCACTGGGCTGTTGCCCTGAATATTACAGGCCTTTTGCATCTCCAGCAATGTGGATAAGAATGCCTTATCCTTTCATCGCCAAGGAGGGCATTCCTCTCTTTTAGTCTCTCTATAATTCCATCGTTTGCCTTAAAAACAGACTGCCCTTCAAATTCAGGTACAGACTTTGTGAATCTGCCTCTGTCATCCACAGGCGCATATATGTCAAGCCCGTATTTGAGCCCAACTTCATAATCCTCTTCGCCGTGACCTGGGGCGATATGGACAACGCCGCTGCCACTGCCTCCACCAATAGTAACAAAATCGCCTGTAACTACCTTTGATTCCCTCTCTATAAACGGGTGTTGTGTCCTTATCCCTTCTAATTTTTTTCCTGAAACCGCGAAAACAACATCTCCCTTTATATCGAGTCTTTTCCTCAGATTTTCGAGGTTGTCTTCGGCGACTATAAGGATTTCCTCTTCTTTCGCAACCGCAACATAGATAAGTTCTGGATGCACCACAAGGGCAAGGTTTGCTGGAAGTGTCCACGGAGTGGTCGTCCATATAACAAAATATGTCCTTGCACTGGGGCACTGCTCCGGGCCTAACTTCCCTTTGACGCGGCTGTTTAGCTGAGGTAAATATTTATTAATACCCTCTTTTATGACCTCAAATTTTACAAATATAGAAGGAGATTCCTTCTCTTCATACTCCACCTCTGCCTCTGCAAGGGCCGTAACACATGAAGGACACCAACGAACAGGCCTTTTACCTTTATAAACTGAACCATTCTTTACAAACCTAAAGAACTCCCTGACGATGGATGCCTCATAATCATAAGACATCGTCAGGTATGGTCTATCCCAGTCGCCAAAGACACCAAGCCTTTTAAACTCTTCTCTCTGGATATTCACAAACTTCCCTGCATATTCCCTGCAGAGCCGCCTCTTTTCCATGACATTAACCTGCTCCCTTTTCTTGCCGAGAGATTTATCAATCTGGTGCTCCACAGGAAGACCATGGCAGTCCCAACCAGGAACATAGGGCGAATAATGCCCTTGCATGGAGTTATATTTGACAATAATGTCTTTGATGACTTTATTAATTACATGGCCAATATGGATATTTCCATTGGCATATGGAGGACCATCGTGGAGGATATATCGTCTGCCGCCTCTATTCTTCTCCTGAAGTTTTCTATAAATAGATCCATCTTTCCAAAACCTCAGTACTTCTGGCTCCATCTGATTAAGGTTTGCCTTCATCGGAAATTTGGTTTGTGGTAAACTAAGGGTGTCTTTGTAATCAACTATCACGATAAAAAGGTTATCACTAAAAGGTTTTTAATGTCAAGGAGGCGAAATTTGGTATCACTACCTCATTTAAAAGGCATTGATTTTATGTTAAGATGTATGCTATCATTTGATCTCAATTTGCACTTTGCATTAAGCAATTAAATTATGGTTTTTTGATTCATAATCGAAATTATAACAGGAGGGCGGTAATTGGCAGATAAGACAGCACCAAAGAAGAAACTATCAGTCATTAAGAGGGCAAGGCAGTCTGAGAAGCGGAAGTTGCGAAATCAATCAGTTAAGACAAAAATAAAGACCTACACGATTAAAGCAGAAAAGGCCTTGTTATCAAAAGAGAGAGATAATATTGATAAAACATTGAAAGAAGCTGTCAAGACAATAAGTAGCGCTGTATCCAAGGGTATTACTCATAAGAATACAGCATCGAGAAAGATATCGAGACTCGCAAAAAAGGCATTTTTGCTAAGCGGGCAGGAAGAAAAGATTTCACTAAAGAAACAGGAGCAAGAGGCTTCTGTTTCTGGACAAGAGACTTCACCAAAAAGCAAGGTATAAGAGATTAAGTAGTTAAGAGAAAGGCTTAACTGCTTGCTTACCTACCTTGTTCGACTGTTATTAAGCAGCTTAATTAATAATTCTTCTATGACATGGCTGTGAGAGTTCTTTATGGCAACATCTGCCTGGTGCAATAACCCCAAAATTTCTTCAAGATATCTTCCTTCTTTATTATGGCTGAACTCAGTGGCAAGAGAGGTATACTGCCAGTTTAATGCGCCGAGTAACATTTGTGATTCGGTATTTCTGTTTACAGTTTCGAATATTCTGAAGACCTCCTTTGCATCCCTTTTTTTAAGGGCATTTACAAGGTCAAAGGCATTATACTCAATCCCAGCATAAACCGTGTTTTTAATATCATCAATATCAATGGTGCCACCAGCACTCCATGAGGAGATCTTCTCTACCTCGGAATAAAGCATCCAGAGGTCTGTTCCAGCAAGGCTTATCAGATATTCTACCGCCCTGTCTGTAAGACTTATGCCCTTTCTCTCTGCCCGGTCTTTTACCCATAATGGGATCTCTCGTTCGTATATAGTAAGTGCAATAGTCTTTACATTTTTTAAGACAGTTGTGTTGAAGGGCCTTGGTCTCCCACTGCATAACATTACCAGAAGGGATCTGCTCGAGGGATTTGCCAGATAACCTTCAAGCTTCTTTATCTCTACTTTTGAGGCCTTTTGTATATTTTCGATAACGACTACTTTTCTGCCAGACGAAAAGGGCAGAGTATTTAAAATGTCTATGATCTGGACCATGGGTCTGCTGTCGCTTGGAGATTTCATATCGAATACATCGAAATCAAACCCACTACTGTCACGGTGTTTGTCCTTTATGATAGAGAGAACCTCATAAAGCAAGAAGTCTTCAGTGGAATAAAACAGATATGCGTCAGATGGCAGTCCTTTTAGTCGTTCTTGCTGAAATTGCTTGATACTCATAAACAGACCTCTCACATGAATGTTATTCGCCTGGTTAACTCACGGGATAGATTCCTCAAGGCAGTCTCTGTCGAGAGTTCTTTCTGGATAATAACTCGTTCGAGTTTGCCGACAGAACTAAACGAGGCGACAAAGGGACTCTCGGCAACGAGTGGAACAGACTTGCCGGTCTCTCTGTCGATAAGCCTGAAGGTTGCCTTTATAATAATCTCGTATCGTGTCGCTACCAATAACCGCTCAGCCACCGGTTTCAGGTTGAACGCGGTTATTTCCCCTTCAAGAATATACCTTGATAGCGGGCAGAGACGAAAACCGTATTCTGCAAGTGTATCCGCCAGCACTCTGTTGAATCTGTCTTGCAATCCTGGTTCGACCGTTTTGTTTTCTATTATCCCGATCGAAATGGTGTCAAAAGGAAGGTCGGCCCTTGTCTGCATAACAAAGCCGGCGCAACCCATTAAGCCGGAGATAGCAAGCAGCAAGAAACAAGACATTACTACTTTAGTGAAATGGCTATAATTGAGCAATTATTAGTTACCTGTCGCTTATCACTATATTTACAAGCCTTCCTCGGACAGCAACAACCTTTTTTATCATCTTTCCATCCAGCAGCTTTTTTATCTTCGGCTCTTGCAGTGCCTTCTGTTTTGCATCTTCATCAGAGAGCCCTGCAGTCACAACTATTTTTGATCTCAGTCTTCCATTTATCTGCACTACAAGTTCTATCTTTTCCTCTTTTGCGAGGGATTCATTCCATGTTGGCCATGGATGCTTGAATATACTATCTTTTTCACCAACTATTTCCCATAGCTCCTCACTAATATGCGGTGCAAAAGGGGCGAGCAGCAGCAAGGTCTGCTTGATAGCAAAATCTCTGACATCCCGGTCTTCTCTGGTTTCTGTCTCAGACGCCGAGATATCATTCATTAGTCCCATCAGTGCCGCAATGGCGGTATTAAAATGATAATCCTTTTCTATATCATTTGTCACCTTCTTTATGGTCTGATGGGTCTTCCTTAGCAAAGAAGAGGCATTTGGCGATCTGTTATGCATTATGGGCTCGATTATTTCATGTCCCTTGACCTCGGTCTTTAGCCCTCTATGACTATAAATAGACCTCCATAGTCTGTTCAAAAATCTATAGGCGCCCTCTACCCCCTTGTCTGACCATTCGAGATCCCTCTCAGGGGGAGCAGCAAAGAGGGAAAACAGTCTTACCGTATCAGCGCCATATTTTTTGATGAGGACATCGGGGTCGACTACATTTTTTTTGGACTTGGACATCTTCTCGACCCTGCCCTTTTGCGCTACTTCTCCGCAATGCATACATCTATTATCCGTTACCTCCTCAGGCGAAAGCCAGTCATGCTTATGGCATCTCCAGGTCTCCTTGCAGACCATGCCCTGTGCCAGCAGGTTTTGAAACGGATTGGTGAGATTAAGGATTCCCAATTCCTTCATAACCATTGTGAAGAACCGCGAATACAGAAGGTGCAACACGGCGTGTTCTATGCCACCGATATATTGGTTAACCGGCATCCAGTAGTTAATTGTAGATTGGGAATTATGGATTGCAGATTGCAGATTTATAGATTCAGATTGGGGCTCACTGCCGCCTTTCAGACAATAAGCCACAAAATACCATGAGGAGTCTACAAAAGTATCCATGGTATCAGTCTCTCTTTTTGCCTCCCCAGCACATCTGGGGCAATTAACCCTGAGGAATTCTTCTGATACCGCAAGAGGAGAACCTCCTTTACCACTAAAGTCGATATCCTCTGGCAATATCACCGGGAGGTCTCCTTCAGGAACAGGCACTGTGCCACACTTATCACAATAGACTATAGGGATGGGCGTTCCCCAATACCTCTGTCTCGAAATACCCCAATCCCTTAGCTTATAATTGATAGCCTTTTCACCATAACCTTTATCTTCAATATATTTACCGATCTCCCTTTTTGCATCTTCGCTCTCCAGTCCACTGAATTGCCCTGAGTTAACTACAATCCCCGCATCTTCGTATGCCTCACTAATTGACCCGTTACTTATTGCTTGCAACTCGCCGCTACTATCTTCGGATACTATAACGACCTTTATAGGGAGGTTATATATCTGCGCAAATTCAAAATCCCTCTGGTCATGGGCAGGAACAGACATGATAGCACCGGTGCCATACTCCATCAGGACAAAACTTGCCACATATATCGGTATCTTCTCATTGGTCAATGGATTGGTGGCATAATGTCCTGTAGGCAATCCTTCTTTATCCGCCGCTTCTCCAGATTTTGATTGCATGGTTTTTAAGCTAGTTCTATCTTTAACCAGTCTCTCTGACAGCGGATGCTCAGGGGCAAGACAGACAAAGGTTGCACCAAATATAGTATCAGGTCTTGTCGTGTATACCCTAATCTTCTCTGCTATCGTCTCAATAGGGAAATCTACTATAACCCCCTCGCTTTTGCCAATCCAATTCTTCTGCATCGAGACGATCCTTTCAGGCCATCCCTTCAATTCGTCGCAGCCCCGCAATAAATCTTCTGCATAGGCGGTGATTTTTAAAAACCATTGCTCAAGCCTCTTCTGGATGACAGTGTTGTCACACCTCCAGCATTTGCCGTCAACTACCTGTTCGTTGGCAAGAACAGTATCACATGGCGAGCACCAGTTCACAAAGGAAGGACTTTTGTAGGCAAGCCCTTTTTCATATAGTCTCAGGAAGAACCACTGATTCCATTTATAATATTCCGGATTACATGTGGCTATCTCACTTTTCCAGTCATAGCTCAACCCCATTCGGTTGAGCTGCCTTTTCATGTAGTCTATATTGTCATATGTCCATTTTGCTGGATGCAGATCATGCTCTATAGCAGCATTCTCGGCAGGCAGCCCAAAGGCATCCCATCCCATTGGGTGCAGGACATTAAAGCCCCGCATCCTCTTGTATCTCGCAATAACATCCCCGATGGTGTAATTACGGATATGCCCCATATGAATCTTCCCCGAGGGGTACGGGAACATCTCAAGGCAATAGAATTTTTCTTTAGAAGTCTCATTGTCGGCAGCATGAAGCTTCATTTCGGACCAGTATTTCTGCCATTTAGGCTCTATTTCATTAAAATCATATCTTTCTTTCATTATTTTTTATCTTGCACACTCTTTTGTGTCTCCTTTTATCTTTTCGATTGCATGTGATACTGTATCAAGGATTACTTCCAGGTTTTCCTTAACAGCAACTGGGCTGCCTGGTAGGTTTATTATGAGTGTTTGACCTTTCATGCCCGCAACTGCCCTCGAGAGCATCGCCCTCTTAGTCTTTTTCGATCCTTCCATCCTCATTGCCTCGGTTATTCCAGGGATCTCCTTTTCTATTACATCATGAGTTGCCTCTGGTGTCACATCCCTTGGCGAAAGGCCGGTGCCACCTGTGGTAAGGATTAGGTCAACCTTATTGACATATCTTAGAAGCCTCTCCTTTATCAAATCCCTTTCATCAGGTAATACATCATAATATCTTACTTCACCCAATCCCTCAAAAATTTCTGCTATATCTGGGCCGCTTTTATCCTCTCTCTCCCCTCTTGAGCCCTTATCGCTTAATGTAAGAACTGCAATGGTTATCATCTTACCCTTAATTCGTCCCCTTTCTTAATCCTTCCACCATTTAAGATTTTAACAAAGATTCCTTCACTCAGCATAACACAATCCCCTGCCTGGTGATATATATTGCACCTGGTGTGGCATTCTTTTCCGATCTGGCTAACCTCCCCAATGGCCTCTCTGCCAATGCCTATCTTTGACCCGATCGATAGAGACAACAGATCGGTCCCCATAGTAGTTATATTCTCTGCAAAATCCCCCGGGTTTACATCAAGCCCCGTTGCCCGCATCTTTTTGATGCTCTCGATCGAAAGGAGGCTTACCTGCCTGTGACTCAGCAAAGAGGCATGTGCATCGCCTTCGATTCCGTGGTTTTCGCTTATAATTGCTTCATCAACAGGGGTTTTTTTCATCCCTTTCTCTTTACTGATATTTATAGAGGCGATCTCCCCTGACACCGGACTTTCACTTGCCCTTACCAAAACAGCCTCCTACCTTCAGATATAATAAATATTATACCTATTTAGACATCCTGAGCTTTAGAGGATGTCTGCTTAAGAAAGTTTATAAGAGGAGTTTATCAACTGCTGCTTTATTTTTGCAATTCGGACTTTTGACAATACTCTCTTTAAATGATAGAATCGAGAGGCGAAAACATACTTTGGATGGCGATATGGCAAGAATTACGACTGATATATACCGAGCTA
>JAJOKM010000096.1:22368-32288 GCA_021129835.1 Thermodesulfovibrionales bacterium
AAACATACTTTGGATGGCGATATGGCAAGAATTACGACTGATATATACCGAGCTATTAGTGGAGTTATCTTTAAAAACAGACGCGCCATCATTGTTCTTGTTCATCTTCTGCAGGTTGTTGTCGCCAATTATTTGGCGTTTCTTTTGAGATTTGAGTTTGTTTTGGCGCCTAAATACTTCAATATATTTTTGCTTTACCTCCCCCTTCTTTTAGTAATTCGTCTTGCCTTTTTTCTTTTATCAGGCCTTTATAAAGACCTCTGGCGTTATTCAGGTGTTAATGAACTGCTTAGAATTATCATATCAACTACTATGGGAAGCGCAGCCTTTTTTGTGATTGTCAGATACCTTTTTGGTGCTACATATTATCCCCGCTCAATATTTATACTCGACTGGTTACTGCTAATAATGATCTCAGGAGGCAGCAGGCTTTTTGTGAAGGTATTTAAAGAGCATCTGAGGCTTAAATCCCAACATTCAAAGGGAAAAGTCCTCATTATCGGTGCCGGAGATGCTGGAGAAATGATCGTGAGAGATATGATAAATAATCCCATGTATTCGTATCTGCCTGTTGGTTTTATCGATGACAACCCTCACAAAAAGGGGCTTTCTATACACGGGATCCCCATTTTAGGACCGCTCAGCATGATTGGAATGGCGATCGAAAAATACAGGCCTGATGAAATACTGATAGCTATCCCTTCAGCAAGGCACAAGACTATCAGAGAGATTTATGAATTACTCAAACCCTTCAACCTGCCCATTAAGACCCTGCCAGGATTGAGCAGTATCCTTGATGGAACTGTCTCTGTCTCACAGATAAAACCCCTCTCGCTTCAGGATCTCTTGCAGAGGGATCAGGTCAGGACTGATATCCAGTCCGTAAAAGATTATATCAGGAACAGGTCTGTTCTGGTAACAGGCGCTGGTGGGTCAATCGGTTCAGAGCTCTGTAAGCAGATAGCTCAATACACCCCTTCTAATCTTATACTGCTTGACAGATACGAAAACAGCCTATTTGAGATTGACCTTGAATTAAAAAGGAGAGGAGACAAGACAGACATCTCGACTGTTGTCGGGGATATACGGGATGTTGACAGCCTGGAGTATCTATTTTCGAGACACCGACCAGAGATTGTCTTCCATGCTGCGGCACATAAGCATGTGCCCCTGATGGAATTTAATCCCCTTGAGGCAGTCAAGAATAATATATTCGGCACAAGGAATCTCGTTGAGGCAGCATCAAGGCATAATACAGAGAGCTTTGTGATGATATCGACAGACAAGGCCGTAAACCCTACAAGCATTATGGGTGCGACAAAGCGTGTTGCCGAATTCTTGACTATTGACATGAATTGCAGATCTTCTACCAGATTCACAACTGTCAGATTCGGAAATGTGCTCGGAAGCAATGGAAGCGTTGTCCATGTCTTCAGTGAGCAGTTAAGGCGTGGCTTGCCCTTGACGGTAACGCATCCCGAGATAGTGAGGTACTTTATGCTCATGCCTGAAGCCGTGCAGCTCGTCCTCATAGCGGCCGCTTCCAGTGAAGGGGGTGAGATATTTGTACTCGAGATGGGCGAACAGATAAAGATTGTGGACCTTGCAGAAAACCTTATCAGGCTCTCTGGATTTGTCCCTTATGAGGATGTAAAGATAGAGTTCATCGGTTTAAGGGCAGGAGAAAAACTATACGAAGAACTCTTTGATGAATCAGAAATGGTGGTTGCCACTTCTTATGAAAAACTAAGAGTAGCTGTTCCAGATAAAATCCCATCGACAGACATGCTTATGGCCCATATATCATCACTTGAACATATCGCTTCAAGCAATTCTGTTGATGATATAATACCTGAAATCCAGAAAATAGTCCCGAATTTTAAATTAAATGGGGTCAGGTCTTGAAATATCAGTTTTTATCTTCCAAATCTTTTATTGCCTTGCTTACAGTAGAGTCTCTTGCAAAAGTATGGGAAATAGCCTTGTTTGTCATTCCCGAAGTTTTTTATCGGGAATCCAGTATTCTTTCAAATCAACGGCGTCATCATTCCAATCAACGACGTCTGGATTCCCGCTGAAGCCTGCCCTCGAATCTTGCTCTCGAGTTTCGCAATCGAGGATTCGTAATCGGGAGCAGACATGGCGGTAAAAGTCGTAAAGTATAAGGTTTCTCCAGGAGCCTGTCCTGTGCGTAAATACTAAGATTCCTCCCTTCGCTCGGAATGACAGAAGCGAAGGAGTCGGAATGACAGCAACAAGCCACTTTGTCATTTCGACTGCAGGGAGAAATCTTGTGTTATCAATAGCGTTACAGGCTAAAGATTTCTCGCTTTGCTCGAAATGACAAGCAGATGGTACTTTTTATGACTTCATCAAGGTTGACAAACTCAGACAGTTTTTATTATAATGCCTGATTGTTAATTGCTAACTATCAAGGAAGTTAATGAAAACGAAATTTGCAAAGAAAAAAGATATTGAACGCAAGTGGTATGTTGTTGATGCAAAGGATCAGATCATTGGGAGAATGGCATCGAGAATTGCATACTGCCTTCGCGGAAAACATAAACCTATATTTACTCCAAATGTAGACACCGGAGATTTTGTGATTGTCATTAACGCCGATAAGATTAAAGTTACCGGCAAAAAGCTTACAGACAAGATTTATTATCACCATACGGGCTATGTCGGGAGTTTGAAGGCCAAAGGCCTTAAGGATAGGTTGAAAAAAGAACCAGAGAAAGTAATAAGGGGTGCTGTCCGGGGAATGCTTCCAAAGAATAGATTAGGCAGGATGGTAGTTAAAAAGTTAAAGATATATCGTGGATCTGAGCACAGACATGCTGCTCAGAGACCTGAGTTATTAGATATCTCAAAGGGACATAACACTTTTGGACAGATGCAAAAGCGAAATAATCTTGTAATAGTTCACCCACACCCTATCCTTCCCACTTTGGAAAAAGGGGATTAAGGGGGATTTTCAAATAAATAGTCATTATAAAATCTCCCCTCTTTGCCAAAAAGGGGAAGAAAGAAAATATAGCTGAATTATTACATAATTTTAAACTTTTAGGTTATAAGGAGGCGGGGTAATCAAGATATGGTTTCGATACAATATGGCGCAACAGGCAGAAGAAAAAGATCAGTAGCAAGAGTATCTCTGCTTCCTGGTAAAGGTAAAATTACCGTAAACAAGATGGAATTTGAAAATTACTTTCCGAGAGAGACACTGAGAATGATTATCAAACAACCATTACAGGTCACAGGCATGCTCGACAAATATGATATTATCGTAGATATTAACGGCGGCGGGTTGAGTGGCCAGGCAGGTGCGGTAAGGCATGGCATTGCTCGGACATTGGCTATAATTGATAATGACATGAAGTCTATATTAAAAAAAGAAGGGTTTCTCACAAGGGACCCCAGGGAAGTAGAGAGAAAGAAATACGGGCAAAAAGGTGCGAGAAAGAGATTCCAGTTCTCCAAGAGATAATAAATTGAGTATACGCTAATTATGCTGAGAGTAGCGATTTGCGGTGCTAGTGGTTATGTTGGTGTCGAGCTTTTAAGGATACTCTCATATCACCCGCAAGTAAAGGTAACTGTTATTACTTCTGAAAGATCTGCAGAAAAAAGGGTTGTAGACTTATTCCCTCATCTTCGCAAATATGCGCACCTGAATTACGAAGCATTACACAAAGAGATAATCATACAAAAAGCGGATCTCTTTTTTATGGCATTACCGCATACAGTATCGCAGGAAGCAGTAGATTTTTTCTTTAAAAATGGCAAAAAGGTGGTGGATCTCTCCGCAGACTATCGTATAGCAGATCATTCAATATATGAAGAGTGGTATGAGGCGCCTCATAATTATAGAGAGACTCTGAAAAAGGCTGTTTATGGACTACCAGAAATTCATAGAGGGCGCATAAAAAAGGCAGATCTTGTTGCCAACCCCGGCTGTTACCCAACAGGCGCCATTTTAGGCCTGTATCCTGCAATTAAAGAAGGCATTATTGATGTCGAAGGTATCATTGTAGATTCTAAATCAGGGACATCAGGCGCTGGAAGAAGGGCCGAGGTCGCCCTTTCCTATTGCGAGGTGAATGAGGGGTTTAAGGCGTATGGAATTGCTGTTCACAGGCATGTCCCCGAGATAGAACAGGAGATAACGAGAATTGCCAAGAAAGAGGTAAAAGTAAATTTCACGCCGCACCTTGTCCCTATGGACAGAGGAATAATTTCTACCATTTACGGAAAAATATCGAAAGAAATAGATACAAGAGATGTGATAGCTATCTACAAAGATAGCTATAAAAAAGAGCCATTTGTTAATGTCCTTGAAGAAAATAACTTTCCGAATGCAAAGGGCATCCGCGGCAGTAACTATTGCGCGATAGGTCTCTGCGTAAATAAGAGGACAGATACCTTGATTATGGTATCTGCTATAGACAATCTTGTGAAAGGGGCATCAGGTCAGGCCGTGCAGAATATGAATGTCATGATGGGATTTAAAGAGACGACGGGACTTGAACAGATCGCCCTTTTCCCATAATCTTGCTAAGTCCAATTACTCAATGCTATAGTAGTAGCATGGCTTCTGTATACTTTTTTCGACCAGGAGGAATTTATGGAAAAGACTGCTGAAGAGGTAAAACTTTCAAAATCTGTAAAATCAGCAAAAGGCAAAAAATATGTTTATTTTTTTGGAGATGGTAAAGCGGATGGAAATGCCGATATGAAGGATCTATTAGGTGGTAAGGGAGCAAATTTGGCAGAGATGACAAACATTGGTCTCATCGTTCCGCCGGGCTTTACTATAACCACAGAAGTCTGTGCCCTTTATTTAAACGGTAACAAGCGATACCCAGAAGGGCTTAAATCGCATGTCGATGCCTCGATGCAGAGGGTCGAAAAGATAATTAAGAGGAGATTTGGAGACCCTGACGATCCACTCCTTGTCTCTATCCGTTCAGGGGGTCGTAGGTCTATGCCTGGCATGATGGAAACCGTTTTAAATGTTGGTCTCACAACAAAGACAATCCCTGGACTCATAAAGAAGACCAATAATGAGCGGTTCGTATATGATGCATATCGCCGCCTACTCACGATGTATTCCGATGTGGTTATGGAAAAGGCTGCTGGGATAATTCCCAAAAGAGAAGAAGGTATACGGGAAAGACTTGAATATGCACTGAGCAGAACGAAAGAAGAAAAACGATACAAAAACGATATCGACTTAACAACAGATGACCTCAAGGCACTTTGCGAGGAGTTTAAAGGGATTATTAGAGATACACTTGGAACGGATTTCCCGGATGATCATAACGAACAACTATGGGGTGGTGTCGGGGCAGTCTTTCAGTCGTGGATGGGGAAACGAGCAGTATCATACCGCAAGATAGAAAATATCCCGGATGACTGGGGGACAGCCGTCAATGTGCAGGCTATGGTCTTCGGAAATACCAGTGAGAGTTCAGCAACCGGCGTCGCCTTTACTCGAAACCCGGCTACAGGGGAGAATATATTTTACGGTGAATGGCTACCAAATGCACAGGGTGAAGATGTTGTCGCAGGCATCAGAACCCCAAATCCTATAAATAAGGAAGGCAAGACAGAAGCTACCAAGCACCTCCCTTCCCTTGAAGAGGCAATGCCAAAATTATATGAAGAGTTATGTTCTATCCGGAAAAGGCTTGAGACGCATTACGAAGATATGCAGGACATCGAATTTACCATAGAGGACGGAAAGCTCTGGATGCTCCAGACAAGGACTGGCAAACGTAACGGCCAAGCTGCAATCCGTATGGCAGTCGAAATGGCAAGATCCAGGTTGATTACAAAGGAGATGGCCATCTCGCGTGTTACTCCTGAACAGATAAATGAGCTTTTGCACCCCTGCGTAACCCCTGATATCGAAAAGAAGGCGGTTATGCTTGCAAGGGGGCTGCCTGCCGGTCCTGGCAGCGCTACAGGAAGAGTCGTATTTACTGCCGATGATGCAGAGGAATGGACAAAGAAGGGAGAAAAGGTAGTACTTGTGAGGAATGAAACCTCACCTGAAGATGTTCGCGGGATGTGTGTTGCAGAGGCTATCCTTACAGCAAAGGGAGGCATGACAAGCCATGCAGCGCTCGTAGCAAGAGGGTGGGG
Source organism: Thermodesulfovibrionales bacterium (assembly GCA_021129835.1). Taxonomy (GTDB): domain Bacteria; phylum Nitrospirota; class Thermodesulfovibrionia; order Thermodesulfovibrionales; family Dissulfurispiraceae; genus JAJOKM01. The sequence goes on from JAJOKM010000096.1 coordinate 28,519, forward strand.
CAAATGCTGCATAGTAGGCTGCCTTGCCATCGATATAGACCTTCATAAGAAGGAGGTCTATATCGATGGTAAAACATTAAAAGAGGGAGACTGGATAACGCTTAATGGAACAGCAGGACGGGTATATGAGGGCAAACTTGCCTTATTACCAGCTAATCCTGAAAACAACCCCTGGTATAAGGAATTATTAAAGTTGGCAGATCAGTTCAGGAGGTTAAAGGTCAGAGCAAATGCTGATAGTCCTGAGGATGCTGTTGTAGCAAGAAACTTCGGCGCTGAAGGGATAGGTCTTTGTAGAACAGAGCATATGTTTTTGGGGCCTGATAGAATAATGGGCGTCAGGAAAATGATACTTTCTGACACTATAGAGGAGAGGAAAAAGATTATCACTGCGCTTTTGCCAGTGCAAAAGGATGATTTTAGAGGCATATTCAAGGCAATGGACGGTCTGCCCGTAAACATAAGACTGTTTGATCCTCCGCTTCATGAGTTCCTGCCTCATACAGATGAAGAAGTGACAGAGCTGGCAAAGGAGATGGGGGTGTCATTTGAGCGAGTGAGCGCAAAAAACAGGTTTTTGCATGAAATCAACCCCATGCTCGGGCACCGCGGCTGCCGTCTTGGCATCACCTATCCAGAGGTGTATGAGATGCAGGTGCAGGCCATTATGGAAGCAGCATGCGAACTCACAAAAGAGAAGGTGAAGGTTATCCCTGAGATAATGATTCCCCTCGTCAGTCATGTGAATGAACTTAAAAAGATGAGATGGCTTGTTGTATCAATTGCAGAAAGGGTTCAGAAAGAGCATAAGATTAAAGTGCCTTACACGGTAGGAACCATGATAGAGTTACCCCGCTCTTGCGTAACCGCAGACGAGATAGCCACGGTTGCAGACTTTTATTCCTTTGGAACCAACGACCTCACACAGACAGTATACGGCATTTCAAGAGATGATGCCGGCAATTTCCTACCCTTTTATGTGAAAAATGGCATACTCGCGGAAGATCCGTTTATTTCGATAGATCAAGGGGGCGTAGGTAAATTCATGCAAATGGCGATCGAAAAAGGCAGAAGAGTTAATAAGAACCTAAAGATGGGAATTTGCGGAGAACACGGAGGCGATCCGCACTCTGTAGAATTCTGCCACCAAATCGGTCTCGATTCTGTAAGTTGTTCCCCTTACAGAGTGCCTATCGCGAGGTTTGCGGCAGCACAAGCAGCGCTTAAGCATAAGTAATCGAGAGGTTTTATCCAGTAACTCGACGGTAGAGGTGTAAGCTTAGATGTTGCCATGATCTCACGGGTCTTTGAAGCAGACTTAGAAGCTATAGTTTTTTTCCGTGTTTAAGTTGAATTGTTGCGTAGGTGAGCAGCATACCGTTATAATTCAAGAACGCTCTTTCCTTTATTCTCATCCTCTATCGAATACCAGACCGATAGATAATCCCTTATCTGTCTCGTTATCAAGAAATTCTTTCTCACATATTCCCTGCCACTTTCGCCTATCGTCTTTGCCATATCGGGATTACTAAGGAGTTGTCTTATTCTAAAGGCAGCGCCATCAATTGAATGCACCAGAAAACCTGTAACACCATGCAGTATCTGGAGTGGAATCCCGCCGGTAGCGCCACCTATTATAGGCTTTCTTTTCCACATGGCCTCAGACACGGTAAGACCGAATCCTTCCTTCAGAGATTTTTGGAGGATGACCGTAGCCATCCTCTGCAATGCATTTATGTCCTTATCGCTAAAGGCTGGCAGCAACAGGATATGTATATCCGGTGTATCGGCTGCATACTCTTTTACTTCATTTAAGACTACCTCCCCTTCAGGGTCATCTGTTGCTGGACTTCCTGCAAGGACAAGTATGCAGTCATTATATTTCTTAGCAATTTTGTAAGCCTTAATAACACCTACCGGATCTTTGAATCTGTCAAATCTGGATACCTGAAGAATTATAGGTCTGTCAAGGGGTATCTGCAATCTTTCAGCAGTCTCTTCGATCTCTTCTTTTGTCAAGTCCTTATTCTTTTCACCTAAAGGGTCGATAGAAGGCGTAATTATAAACTCACTTATGGGCATTGCCTGAGCGAATTTTGCTACCGAAAAGATTGCAGCATCGTACCTTTCACAATACTGTTCCATATGATTATATATCTCTTTTATGGGTCTCGATACATCTATATGGCATCGCCATATCCACTTGCCCTTTTTCTTGAATTCAATGAGAGGGGCCGGTTGTGGGTCGTGGATTAAGACAGCATCTGCATCAAGATTGAGCCTATCAGCATTGCGCTTGTTGACCTCAAAAAAGTGATGCCACATGTCATCTGTTATCGTCTCTAAATTACCCTGAAAGGCATTGTGGATCTTTTTTGTGATGTCAAAAAACCTCTCATCGCCTTCTATGATTTCCCATCTTGTATCAAGGCCCATATCATTAAGTAGAGGCACCATTCTCTGTAATATCTCTGCTACACCACCACCTTCACGCGTGGAGTTTATATGCAGAAATGACCTCTCTTTTAACTTTTCACTAAGTCGCTGCAAGAGCAACAGATCGCTCTTTGGTGATATGCCTGAATATTGTGTAATCATTGCTGCATAACCTCCATATTCCTCTTTACCTCTTCTTCGACATCCGCTATTATGTGTCGCCTTACATCCTCTATACTGTGCATGAACAGGTCTATTGTCTTTATCTTTTTGGCAAGTTCCCATTTTCCTAAAACTTCATCAATCCATTTCGAAAAGTCATCTACCCCTCCGCCAAGTCGTACCCTTGCCTCGTAAAAGTGATAATATATTGAGCCAGCATCTATATACTTTATCCCCATGAGGAACTCGGCAAGATTCTTTGCTGCTATCCCTGAAGAAAATATCAGGGTTATCGTCTTGCTGAAGTAAAATTCATCGCCAGATATTACTTCCCTTGGCACAGGAAATTGCGAGAGATAATCGTCTATTACATTTAGGAGTTTATCTCTCATAGCGCTAATGTCTTTAAAGTCGTAGGGGTCTATATTTGAGAGCTGCTCTGATAGTGCTCGTTCTTCAAGACTTTCGCCCGCCCACTGAGCAAAGTCATTGGTATAATCAAGAATGCGGCCTCCTAAAAAATACTGGCATGTGTGATGAAATATTGATTCATCGCTCACTACAGATATTATATCTCTCAGCTCCATTAAATTTCTTGCCCTTTCCCCCGTGAATTTGGGGATACCTACACATTGCCTGAACTCAAAGGGATCAAGTACTTTCTCCATTCATGCTCTCCCTGAAATAGACTGTTCTGATGTAGGACTCGTTAGAGTCAAATGTTGGGCTCGTTCCCAGAACGAGCCTCCTGAGACTTCATTAAGTTATTGTTTAAATTCACGTAACTACTCAGGTATATTTTCTTTATCCTCCCTCTTTGGTAAAGAGGGGTTACCGATGGTAGTGTAGCCCTTTATGGGCGTAGAAAACGGGGACAATCCCCTATACTACCTCAGAGCTGCACCTGACAGAAATTTGTGTCACACAATGCCCCAGGCTTATAATCTGTGTTCATCAGTGCCTATCTATGTCTAATGTCTGAATTACAGATAATACAACACCCTGAGTTTTACGAAATGTTGTATTATATACTGTGCAGCAATTAAGGTCAACTTTTTTGAATTACGATGCTCATTGCTTGCTATTGCGAACCCCGATATTCATCGGGATAAACTCCGTGAAGCAATCTGGGCGGGATTGCCACGCCCTTCGGGCTCGCAATGACATTTTCA
>JAJOKM010000043.1 GCA_021129835.1 Thermodesulfovibrionales bacterium
GCCTAAAGTATTTAAAGTGCCTAAAGTATTTAAAGTGCCTAAAGTATTTAAAATATTAGGTTCTTCTCCAAAAAGTGTAGTTGCCCGCATGGTAGTGTAGCCCTTTATGGGCGTAATTAAATATTAAATTCATCTGTGGGTTGCAGTACAAAGCCCGCTCAAGACGAATTTTCTTGGGTATTTTGGGTTCATATGTTTACGGGCATAAAGCCCTACACTACCTGATCTCTACTAAATTTGGAGAAGAGCCAACATTATTAAGAGGCTCTTGCAAAAGTCTCTGTTTGTCATTTCCGTGATCCCGCACACTGTCATTCCCGCAGTTTTTTTGAGCGGGAATGACAGTATCCTTTAAAAATAGTTCCCTGCTTACTGTCTGCAGGGACAAGCTTTGCGGGTATGACGACAAAGCCCTTTCGGCCCGCTCGAGAAGCGGGTACTACATATTAAAGAATAAAGAGCGGGTACTACATATTCGAGATCCTTTTTCGATCTCTTCTTTTCATGCAGTATCCATCAGCGCCTACATAGACCTAAGTCTTGCTATTCTCTTTTCGACTGGCGGATGGGTGCTGAAAAGCTTTAAAATACCGCCACCAGAGAGGGGATTCACTATAAACATATGAGAAGTTGCAGGGTTAGCATCAAAGGGCACTTCTTTAGATGATGTGTGGAGTTTTCTAAGGGCACTAGATAGATGCAGAGGAGTGCCGGCTATCTTTGCCCCACCTTCATCTGCATCGTACTCCCTTGAGCGCGATATTGCCGTTTGCACCAACAAGGCAGCTATTGGCCCAACTATCATTAAAGCAATAGCGACAATTGGATTGTTCCCCCCGCCTCTTCCAGATATCATCGACCATTTTGCCATCTGTGCGATATAACTTATGGATCCTGCAATTGCGGCCGCAATTGTGCCTACAAGTATATCTCTATGTTTGATATGTGACAGTTCGTGCCCTATAACCCCCTCAAGTTCTTCCTTCGACAGGAGTTTTATAATGCCCGTCGTTACAGCAATAGCGCCATTTTCTGGATTTCTTCCTGTCGCAAAGGCATTAGGCTGATCTTGATTGATAATATAAACCCTCGGGACAGGGATTTCTGCCTTGTAAGCAAGTCTCTTTACCATGTTGAATAAGCCAGGGGCTTCCGTCTCTATGACTTGCCTAGCGCCATACATCTTCAGAACTATCTTGTCGCTGAACCAATAGGCAATAAAATTTATGCCAAATGCCATAAGAAGAGCAAATGTCATTCCTCCTCTGCCAGCGAGGATGCCTCCTATTGCTATAAGCATTAATGTCAGAGTTATCATCAAGACCGCTGTCTTTAGTCCGTTCATTTTTTTATGCCTCCTATTGCTAAATTTCGTTATGAGCCAAATTAGTTATACTATAAGGCAGTGTATCATATTTTTATTAATTATGCAATAAAAAAGTTAAACCCACTTTACCGAAAGGACAATATAGGGATTTGAGCGCTAAAGGCAGGATAACAAAGGCAGCAGGGAAGGTGTCCATCGCGGTCTTTACAAGTCGGATACTCGGCTATGTAAAAGACATGATGCTCGCCAGTCTCTTTGGTGCAACCGGAGTTGCAGATGTCTTCTTCGTTGCCTTCAGAATCCCCAATCTCTTAAGAGAACTCTTTGCTGAAGGCGCAATGTCAGCAGCCTTTATCCCTGTTTTGACAGAATACCAGACAAAACATGGACATGACGAGGCAAACAGGATCGTCAGGGCAACATTTATATTTATTATTATATTTGTTGGTTTAATCTGTGTTCTTGGAATTGTTTTTGCTCCATTGATAGTCTCGGTAATTGCCCCCGGTTTTTTGAACGAACCCGAAAAATTCTCAAAGACTGTCTTCCTCACCAGAATAATGTTTCCTTTTCTTTTATTCATAAGCCTTACTGCCCTCACAATGGGAGCTCTCAACACAAGGAGAGTCTTTTTTATTTCGGCGCTGTCACCTGCTATGCTTAACATTACAATTATAGTCTGTATGTTAACCTTGGCAATACATTTTGTAGAACCAATTATAGCAGTAGCAATCGGCGTAACGGTAGGCGGTCTTGCGCAATTTCTGTTTCAGGTGCCTTCTTTCTTTAGGCAGGGATATACCTTCATATGGCCGAAGTCAAAAACAAGAGACCAGAAGATCGCCTCAGAAAGAGATAGAAATATCTCATCGCCGCTTCTTTGGCATCCTGGATTGAAAAAGATAGGGCTTCTTATAGTCCCTGCAACCGTAGGCATGGCAGCAACACAGATTAATGTGCTAATAAGCACGATCTTAGCCTCGTATCTTCCGGAAGGGAGCATAACATTCCTCTACTTTTCGATGCGGTTAATACAATTCCCTATAGGTATGTTCGGTGTTGCCATGGGCATGGCGATCCTGCCCACGCTGTCAGAGCATTCAACGAGGAGAGAAATGGACAAGCTGAGGGATGACTTTTCTTTTGCCCTTCGACTGTTGTTTTTCATTGCAGTGCCAGCGATGGCAGGACTTGTTGTATTGAATATTCCTATTGTAAGCACCCTGTTTTACAGAGGAGCGTTTGATTATGCTGCAACCATAGCTACATCCGACGCCCTGATGTTTTATGCCCTGGGGATATGGGCTATCGTGGGTGTTAAGGTTATAACGGCAACCTTTTACTCCATGCAGGATGTAAAGACGCCTATAAAGATCGTTGTAATTGCAGTGATAATTAATATACTGTTTAGTCTCTTGCTGATTGGACCAATGAAGCACAACGGGCTTGCCCTTGCCAATACTATTTCGGCAGGATGTAGTTTTATGCTCCTCTTTTATTTCCTGCGAAATAGGCTGGGCAGTATCGAAACAAAAAAAATAGCTACTTCTCTTATAAAGGCGCTCTTTGCGGTTACAGTTATGGGAGGGGCAGGTTGGCTTATCGCGGACAACGAAATCTGGGCACTGAGTGGATATGGTCTCCAGAAAGCCATATATCTTGGTGCGACAATAGCGGCCTGTGTCGGAATATATTTATTCATATCTTATTTGCTAAAAAGTGAGGAGATGAGTTATATTTTGAGAAAGATGAAAGAGCGAGGGCGTAAATAAGTAAACGGGGGTAGTAGTTCACCCCACCCTATCCCTCCCCCTTTGGAAAAGGGGGATTCAGGGGGATTAAGGGGGATTTTCAGATAAATATTCATTATAAAATCTCCCCTCACCCCTCTTTGCCAAAGAGGGGAAGAAAGAAAATATAGGTGAACTATTACAACGGAGGAGATATGTTGATTATAGGCATAACAGTCGGCCCACTCCAGGTTAATTGTCTCATTATTGCGAGCGATGAATCTAAAAAGGCCATAGTAATCGACCCTGGAGATGAAACCGAAAGAATTATGGATGCTATCAATGAAAATAGTCTTATTGTAGAGCATATTATCTGTACCCATGGTCACTTTGACCATGTTGGAGTGGTGGGCGACTTAAAGAAAGAGACAGGGGCAAAGGCCACAATCCACAAAGACGAAATTGAGATATATGCCAGTGCAAAAAAGATGGCCTCGCTATTTGGATATGATCTCGACCCGCTACCAGAGCCTGATATATTGGTTAAAGATGGAGATGTTGTCAGTGTCGGAACTCTAAACTTCGAGGTCTTTCATACACCAGGTCATACACCAGGCGGAATATGCCTTTATTTCTCATCACTAGGAAAAAGCGATGGCACTGTTATCACAGGCGACACCCTTTTTGCAGGCGCTGTTGGAAGAACAGATCTTTATGGCGGCGACATGAATAAACTCAGTGAATCTTTCAAAAGGCTAATGGCCTTGCCTGACAATACAAAGGTTCTACCAGGCCACGGACCTGCAACAACAATTGGCCGTGAAAAAAGGGAAAATATGTTTTCAGGGCAATATCTCTGATCGGCGTTTATTCCCTTTTTCATTGCCTCATAGTTTTTGTCTAACGAAACAGCTATAAGTTATCCTATTTCGAATAGATTTTTAGATGAGGCAACTCGGTTATTTGCCTTTCGGCATCTGTTTGTTATACTATTATTATATATTATTGCTTGCTCTAGAGGCGGTGTAGCTCAGCTGGTAAGAGCATGCGGCTCATATCCGCAGTGTCCGGGGTTCAAATCCCTGCACCGCCATCAACTGAAAAGCGCGAGTAACTACTCCGGTTATCAAGCTCAAAATTCACGATTCACAATCTTTATCAGGGTATCAGGTTCAAGGTTCACTGTTCGATAGTTAACAACCTTTCAGAACCCTTGAACCGTAAACCTGAGACCTGAAATAGATACCTTAGAAATGTCCCTTATATCTCTTGATGGCGGCTACATCAATGTCTCCACTTGCCCGCATATATTCAAAATGATTAGTCAGCACCCTTATAACATAATTTCGCGTTTCTCGGAATGGTATGTTTTCTATGAATTCATCAATCGCGGTGTAGTTTCCCCTTTCCACCCATATCTTTACATTGCTCGCTCCTGCATTATATGCTGCAAGAGCTATGGGGATATAGTTAAAAATGTCTAAACGATTTCTTAGATAATAGGTGCCCAGAAGGATATTGGTCCTTACATCATAGAGGTCGTCAATACTTGCGATTTCTTTGCCGATATATCCAGAAACTCTTTGTGCGGTTTTAGGCATCAACTGCATTAATCCTCTTGCTCCGGCGACTGACCTTGCATTAGGGTCAAATTTCGATTCCTGTCTAATTACTGCAAGAATTAAGAGTGGGTCTATCTCTTTTTTCTTTGAGGCCTCTTCAATCTCTGGCAGAAATGCCATAGGAAAAAGTATTTCGTGCGGCCTTTCACCACGCGGAACTCGCGAAATAAGTCTGATGGCCATTCTATAATTTCCAAGCTTTCTCAGACGAGAGCTTAGATATATAAGTTCACTGCGAGATGGATCTTTCCCCGATAGGTGTATTAATTCTGAAATTGCTTCTCTCTTGAATCCAAGCGCTGATAGAATGTCAACCCTCTCCACTGATGGTAAAGAGGAGGGCAGAAGTGCAACTGGTTGATATGCTATTTCTTCGATGCCAGGTATCTTCTGATTATTCCTCAGCATCGACATGAATACATAAAAATCATGGTCTGGACTGCCTGTTAACCGATATGTCATTGGCAATTCTTGTCTGCCTAATATCTCAGCGCACCTGTTCTTCCAATAAAGGTACCTGGTGCTACCATACCTCTTATAGAGTTTCGAGAATATCTCATAGGCGTCTTTGTGGTTTCTCGATAAAAAGTATGTCCAGCCCTTTGCCCATAAGGCGCCCCTTTTTTTAGACGGAAACTCTGATATCACCATGTTGAAGATTTTTATTGCGCCTTCAATGTCTCCCCCTGCCCTTTTTTTCCTCAGCCCATGAGCAATTAATACAGGTACAACGCCTTCATCGCCTGCCTTTATCAATGCCGGCAATTCTGCCTCGAATATCTCCATATCACCTGCCCTAATGGCCAATCTAAATAAAGATCGTGCCCACCAAGAGTAGTTATTGAGTTCCCGATACAGCTCCGCAGCATCTCTGTAATATCTCTGCCTGAATAAAGAGAGGGCAAGTCCTCCTATTATTTCATTCCTGAACTCCCCGCCATCATCTCTTTTCAGGGCCTCCTCGAAGGCTTTTTTTGATTCTCTGAACATCCTTGCCCTATTATGATTGTTGCCCCTCTTAATAAGGTCTTCGATCGCTATGTCAGATGGCAATAATTTATTTAGTGCATCTTTTGACAGCGGTGATGTGGATCTAAATATCTCTCTAAAGACATCTGTTGCCTTTTTTGTCTCATCGTTTCTCTTAAGAAAAAGGGCATACGCATATTTTATCTCAAATTCACTTGGATAATCCCTGACAAAAGCTTCGAATAATTCAACTGCATCCATACTGTTTTTCTCTATAAGGAGCTCTATTTCGAGCCTTTTTGCATCTCTGACTAGGGGGAAATCTCCATATTTATCCCTGATACTTCTCAGGTCAGATATGGCTCTGTTTATTTCTCCTTTATTTTTAAATGCCATTGCCCTCCACAAAAGGACGTAGTCGCCCAAAACAGGCAGTCTATTATAAGCTACCGTCAGGTAAGCTATCGCACCTTTATAGTCGCCCGCAGCAAGGCTGCTTTTTCCTGCTAAAAGGTAGTATGCCGCCTCATCTGATGGAATATTTCTGGTTTTATCAGAAGCAGACGAGATTGCGGGTGAGATTAAAAACAATACCAAAGCGGTCAAGAGTAAGGAATTTTTGATGAAATGTAATAGTTCAGCTCCCCCTAACCCCCTCCCGCCAGGGGTGGGGGAATGTTTATTGATAATATTCCATACTACATCCCCAAAAGGGCTGGTGACCTTTTGGGGACCCCTTAATTCCCTCCCTCTTGACGGGGGAGGGTTAGGGTGGGGGCGAACTATTGCCATAAAATGCATATTCAGCATAGATACCTCTGTGGTGTATTTTAAAAATGGTTTCGTTCTGCTAAGTTTGTGTTGTTTTAAAATTGCCTCAGATACTCCATGAAGGAATCAAAATTCCTCTTTGTCTCGACCATGCTGTCTCCGCCAAATTTTTCTAAAAAGGCATCAGCAATCACGATGGCCGTCATCGCCTCTCCAATAATCGAGGCCGAGGGAACTGCGCATGTATCTGAGCGTTCATATGCCGCCTCAAAAGGTCTTTTTGTAATTATATCCACAGAACTCAGTGGTCTTTTTAAGGTGGGTATTGGTTTCATTGATGCCCTCATGACTACAGGCATGCCATTTGTCATTCCTCCCTCGATTCCTCCAGCATTATTTGTTTTTCTGTAAAATCCCATACCCGTCCCCTGCCCTCCGATTCTTGAGTCCTCAAAAAATACCTCATCCATAACCTCTGAACCAAATCTTTCTGCCATCTTTAAGCCTGCTCCGACCTCAACAGCTTTTATTGCCTGAATAGAAAAGAGTGCCTGCGAAAGGCGAGCATCGAGTCTCTTGTCCCATTGTATATGGCTGCCGAGACCGGGGGGAACTCCTGCCGCAACTACTTCAAATACACCTCCAATAGTATCTCCATTGTCTGTTGCCCTGTCAATCAATTTCATCATTTTCTGGCCTGCTTCTTCGATCGGACACCTTACAGGGGATGCGTCGACATTTTCGAGAAATTCATCTGAAATATAATCTGTAGTCCATGACATTATATTTTCAGCCCTGATACTACCTATCTGGATAACATAGCTGCCGAGATTTATTCCAAACTCTGAAATAAATCTCTTTGCTACTGCACCGATGGCAACCCGCATCGCTGTCTCTCTTGCACTGGCACGTTCAAGGATATTTCGTATATCTGTGTGTGAATATTTTAGGGCGCCTGCAAGGTCAGCATGGCCAGGCCTTGGACGGGTTACTGCAGGGATGGAGTCTTCATGTCTGCCTTCTGAAGACATACCCTCCTGCCAGTTTTTCCAATCCCTGTTTTCGATGAAGATAGATATCGGTGAGCCTGTGGTCTTCCCCCATCTTACGCCGGATGTTACCTCGGCGCAGTCATGCTCAATCTTCATTCTATCACCACGCCCATATCCCTTCTGTCTCCTTTTGAGCTCCCTGTCGATATCGTCTGGTGGTAGAGAAAGACCTGATGGAATTCCCTCGAGTATTCCTATTAACCCTTTCCCGTGGGATTCGCCTGAAGTAAGAAATCTGAGCCTACCCATCATGGCACTAAAATACCCCGAATCCCTCCTTTATTAGGTTCACGGTTAACAGTTTACAGTCCGCGGTTTACGGTTAACAGTTTACGTTAACTGATAACTGGCAACTGATAACTATCCTTTATAACCGTGAACTGTGAACCTGGAATCTTTTTAACAACATTCTTTCTGTTTCAACTCTTAGTTGCACCATGCATTATCTATCCTTCATCCTCACCGGCGCACTGGCTATGGTCTTGTCATAACGGGTGTCTTCCTCTCTGCTTGTGCGGAGTGCGCAGATAGGTCTTTTTTCTGTTCGTTCATTACCTGTGTCTGAAACATTATCCTGAGGTCGTTAGGATTGGAGCTCGCATCAAGGGCGTCTTCTTTTGAGAGGACATTATCTTCGACTAATTTAAACAGGTGCTGGTTAATAGTCTGCATCTTGTAGAGCTCCGTTGACGATGCAATTGCCTTATCGATAGCGTCGAGCTTTCCATCGATAATCAATCTCTTTATTGTTGGAGTATTCATCATTATCTCCATTACAGCCACTCTGCCTAATCCATCTGATCGTTTCACTAATCTTTGCGTTATAACTGCTATTAATGACATTGCTATTTTTACCCTTATGTAGTTATGCATATCAGGCGGAAAGGAATCGATTATCCTGCTTATCGATTGCTTCGCATAATTTGTATGGAGTGTGCTCAAGGCCAGATGTCCGGTATCGGCTGCTGATAGAACTGCGTGTATTGTCTCTGGGTCTCTCATTTCACCAACAAGTATTATGTCGGGGTCTTGCCTCATTGCCCTCTTAGTAGCTTCCGAAAATGAGCGCGTATCAATGCCTACTTCTCGCTGATTTATAGTGCACTTTTGATCTTCAATGATGTACTCCACCGGGTCTTCGATGGTAACTATGTGTTTCTGAACATTTCGATTCAGATAGTCTATTATCGCTGCAAGGGTCGTTGTTTTACCGCTCCCTGTCGGGCCTGTAATGAGAATTAGCCCCTGTCTGCTGAGTGCTATCTCTTTTAAAACCTCCGGCAACCCGAGGTCATCCATACCCCTGGCTTTTGAAGGAATAATTCTCATAACTGCGCCAATAGTGCCTAACTGGTAAAACATATTAACTCTGAATCTTGTCATGTTTTCTGCTACATATGAAAAGTCCAGTTCCAGCTCTTCCTCCAGTCTTTTTCTCTGAATGCCTGTAAGCATTGAGGATAAGATCTCCTCCATCTCCTTTTTTCTTACAAGAGGATATCCTGTGAGGTGCAGATCACCCTCTATCCTCATCAAGGGAGATCTCCCAACCTTTAGATGGAGATCTGACCCACCTCTTTCGACTAATGCCCTTAAATATCCTTCTATCTTCATATCTTTTTCAATAGCAGTTATCGGTTTACGGTTCACGGTTCACGGTTAAAGAAACTGTAAACTGTAAACTGTAAACTGTCATTTTGCTGATAATTTGAGTTTTAATGTATCAGGATTATTGGTCTTGCCAAAGGCATCCTCAACTGTTATTAATTCACTCCTAACAAGCTCTGACAAGGATGTCTCGAAGGTGCACATCCCATATCTTGCACCAGTTTCTATAGAGCTATATATTTGATGGGTCTTCCCTTCCCTAATAAGGTTTGAAATGGCATTTGTGATTAGCATTACTTCTCTTGCTGCAACTCTGCCATTGCCGTCCATACGAGGCAACAGTTGCTGGCATATAACCGCCTGAAGTGTGGAAGCCAGTTGAACCCTTATCTGTCGTTGCTGGTGGGAGGGAAAGACATCGATTATTCTGTCTATTGTCTGTGGCGCATTCTGGGTATGGAGTGTTGCAAATACCAGGTGTCCGGTCTCTGCTGCCGTGATAGCCAAAGAGATGGTCTCCAGATCCCTCATCTCACCTACCAGTATTACATCGGGGTCCTGTCTGAGTGCGTGTTTCAGGGCAATACTAAAAGAGACGGTATCTGCGCCAACTTCACGCTGTCTTATTATGCATTTTTTATGACTATAAACAAATTCTATCGGGTCTTCAATGGTTAATATGTGGTCATGCCGTTCTGAATTTATAATATTTAGCAGAGATGCCAGAGTGGTAGTCTTTCCAGACCCCGTAGGCCCTGTGACCAGTACGAGCCCCCTTGGAAGTTTAGTCAGTGAGATTATTGCAGCAGATAGTCTTAAATCCTTTGGTGATGGAATTTGACTTGGGATCAATCTCATTGCCGACTCAATGCTGTTCCTCTGGGAAAATACATTGATACGAAATCTTCCAATGCCTGGGACGCCGTACGAAAAATCTATCTCGCGGTTTTCTTCAAACCTCGCAATCTGATCCTGATACATTATACTGTAGATCAACGCCTTTGCATCTTCTACTGATAGTTCAGGAAAATCCGGCAGTGGCAGTATCTGCCCGTTAACCCTGATCATCGGGGGTTTTTTGACAACAATATGTATGTCAGATGCCTTTGCATCTACAGCAGCATGAAGGATGTTAATTATATCCATATCGCCCCCTTGGTATGAGATGTGAGGACGAGAAGGTGTGAAGATGAGAAGGTGTGAAGGTGTGAATTCACAACTTCTCATCTTCTCGTCTTCTCATCTTCACAACTGTACTCATATTACCCATGTGCCCTTTGATTACCTGCTTGCATAATGCACCAAAAGTGATTTATTATAAAGTATGCTCAGTTTTTTAAGCAAGATATTCGGCACAAAAAACGAAAGGGAATTAAAAAGATTATTAGAGATAGTAGATGGTATAAACAAGCTTGAATCACAGGTCGCATCCCTTAGCACCGAGCAACTCGCCGCAAAGACAGAAGAATTTAAGAACAGACTAAGCTCAGGCAAAACAATTGATTCTATTTTAAAGGAATCCTTTGCCGTTGTGAGAGAGACATCAAGGCGTCTCTTAAACATGCGACACTTCGATGTTCAGTTAATTGGCGGCATTGTGCTTCATGAAGGCAAGATAGCCGAGATGAAGACAGGCGAAGGTAAAACCCTTGTTGCCACCCTGCCTATTTATTTAAACGCCCTTGAGGGCAGAGGGGTACACCTGGTAACAGTAAATGATTACCTCGCAAAAAGGGATATCCTCTGGATGGGACCTATATATCACTTTCTGGGACTTTCTGTAGGCTTAATACAGCATGGCAACTCATTTATTTTTGATCCCGCCTATGTTTCTGATGATAAAAGATTTAATCATTTGAAGCCATGCACCCGGAGCGAGGCATATCTGGCAGATGTAACATATGCTACCAATAATGAACTTGGCTTTGACTATCTTAGAGATGGAATGAAATATGATCTGTCTGATTATTGCCTCAGGGAGTTAAATTATGCGATTGTGGATGAAGTCGACTGCATCCTTATAGATGAGGCGAGGACACCACTCATAATATCAGGACCGGCAGAAGAGTCGACCGATAAATATTACAAGATAGACAGAATAATCCCAAACCTAAAAGCGGATGAGGATTTCAAGATAGATGAAAAACTCAAAACCGTCATTCTTACAGAATCTGGTAGCTCTAAGGCAGAAAAGCTCCTCGATGTCAGCAATCTGTATGATCCAGGCAATATAGGGCTTGTGCATCATGTACTCCAAGCAACAAAAGCTCATCACCTGTTTGCAAAAGATGTGGATTATGTGGTGAAGGACGGAGAGGTGCTAATTGTAGATGAGTTTACAGGAAGGCTTATGCAAGGAAGGAGATGGAGCGATGGCCTGCATCAAGCTGTCGAGGCCAAAGAAGGAGTTAAAATAGCAAGTGAAAATCAGACTCTTGCTACCATTACCTTTCAGAACTATTTCAGGATGTACAACAAGCTCGCAGGTATGACAGGTACTGCGGATACCGAGGCGGCAGAATTTGCGCAGATATATAATCTTGATGTTATTGCTGTGCCTACAAATAAACCAATGCTGAGAACAGAAAATCCTGATAGGATATATAAAAATCATAATGCAAAGTTCGGCGCCTTGATAAATGAAATTAAAGATCGCCATGAGAAAGGGCAACCTATTCTTATAGGAACTACATCAATCGAGAAATCAGAGGTAGTGAGTCACTTATTAAAAAAGAATAAGATAAACCATTCAGTCTTGAATGCCAAACATCATGAAAAAGAGGCCGATATTATTGCCCAAGCCGGAAGGTTAGCTGCAGTAACAGTTGCTACAAACATGGCGGGCAGAGGTACAGATATTGTTCTGGGCGGTAATCCAGAAAGGCTCAAGATGGAATTCTTGAAAGACAAAAAAAGGTATTCAGAGGAAGACCTTGAGTCAGCATATAAGAAGGCAAAAGAGATATGCGACAGAGAAAGAGAGCAGGTTTTGGCCGCCGGAGGGCTGCACATAATCGGCACCGAACGTCACGAGTCACGGAGAATAGACAATCAGCTTCGAGGCAGGGCAGGTAGGCAGGGTGATCCGGGGTCGTCAACCTTTTATCTCTCTTTGGAAGATGACCTTATGAGAATCTTCGGTTCTGACAAGATAAACAGCTTGATGAACATGCTGCAGATAGATGAAGAGACGCCCATCGAGAATAAAATGGTCACAAAGGCTATAGGAAATGCGCAAAAAAAGGTCGAGGCGCACCACTTTGATATGAGAAAGCATCTACTGGATTATGACGATGTAATGGACAACCAGCGGAAGGAGATATACTCATTCAGACGAGATATATTGCAAGGTAAATCTTTACAGGACAAGATACTGGAAATGATAGATGGCGAAGTGGATGAAATTCTCTCTGTTTATTGTCCGGAAGATGCAGATATCGATGAATTGGACTTAGATGGCCTTGTTG
This sequence comes from Thermodesulfovibrionales bacterium, assembly GCA_021129835.1. Lineage (GTDB taxonomy): Bacteria > Nitrospirota > Thermodesulfovibrionia > Thermodesulfovibrionales > Dissulfurispiraceae > JAJOKM01. The sequence continues at coordinate 12,547 of JAJOKM010000043.1, forward strand.
ACGCTATATATGGGTTGTTTTCGATTAGATTGCAGATAGATGATTTTGAAGCCATTGATGACATAAGGGAATTGATTATATCAAATGTAAAAGAGGTATATAAGAATAAGGAAAAGGAAGCGGATCCTAAGTTTATGCGCTATATCGAAAAGATGATATTCCTACAGGTGATCGATACCCGCTGGAAAGATCATCTCCTCAGTATAGACCATCTAAAGGAGGGTATAGGGCTGAGAGGGTACGCCCAGAGAAATCCCCTTGTCGAGTATAGAAAAGAGGCCTTTGGTCTTTTTGCAGACATGTCTCGAAGGATTACCACTGAGGTCCTAACAAGGCTGTTCAAGATCCAGATAAGACGTGAAGATGAAAATGCTATAAAGATGGAATCTCATCAGAATCTTGTTTATTCTAAGAAAGCAGAAAGCAGCGAGGATTCAAAGCAGCAACCTATACAGAAAGGGAAAAAGATCGGAAGAAATGACCCCTGCCCTTGTGGAAGTGGTAAGAAGCATAAGAAGTGTTGCGAAACAAGATAGCCTGACTATGCTTTATCGTAATAGTTCACCTGTATTTTTCCCCCTCTTTGGCAAAAAGGACTTGCTATGTCTAATTCCCCTCTTGAGAGGGGTGGACGCGGAGCGGACGGGGTGTGTAACAGTGGTGAGAAATACACACCCCTAAATCCCCTCTTGATAAGCTCATCATGTTTCGCATTTTTGACTTAACACAGGGAGGGCATAACAGGCCGAAATAAATATTTAAAGGATACTGTCATTCCCGCTCAAAGGACTGCGGGGTAGGCAATTTAAATATCAAATATCAAAATGCAAAATGTTTTCAAGAAAATAATAATGATGTTTTTTAAAAACTTTTTACGACTTCATCAATTTTGATATTTAAATTTTGATTTTTGATATTATTTAAGGTGCGGGACCGTGGAAATGACAATCAGAGACTTTTACAAGAGAAGCTCTTATCATGAAAAGTTATTAATATCAGTTATTTACAAAATACCCTCCTGTGTCAAGTGTGCGCTAAGGTCAGCCCCTGGCGGGAGAGGGTTAGGGGGAGGGGGAGTTAAACTATTACTTGTAACCTTATTCTTGATATTTTTAATCTCAGCGTCTTCGTCAGTTTATGCCGGGGCATTCTCTTTTTGTGAGGACAATACAGTAATTGGATTTGCCAGAACCTATAAAAACATCGACGATAGATCTTTGATCGAGATAGCGAGAGAGTTTGGAATTGGTTACAATGAGATAGTCGATGCAAATCCAGATCTTTGTTCCTTCGTACCAGGAAAGGGCGTATCTGTCAAGATACCTACATTATGGATATTGCCTGATGTATATTTAGCGGAAGGTATTGTTATAAACCTTTCCGAAAAGAGGCTTTATCTCTTTTTTGAACAAGGTGGTGTATGGATGGTAAGGACATTTCCTGTTGCAGTAGGCCGTAAAGGATGGGAAACACCGCTTGGAGACTTCAGGATAATAGAGATACTGGTGGGTCCACCCTGGCATGTGCCTAAATCTATCAGGAAAATAAGACCTTGGTTGCCGGCGGTAGTGCCGCCAGGGCCGGATAACCCCCTCAGCTCACATGCATTAAGGCTTTGTCTGTGGGTTTATTCAATACATGGAACAAACAGGCCGTGGAGTATCGGCAGGAGCGTTACTGCTGGATGCGTGAGATTATATCCCGAGGATATCCCGGTGCTCTTTCGACAGGTATCGATCGACACCAGCGTAATAATTGTTAGACAACCTATAAAAGTAGGGACAAGAAATGAGAGGGTATATATAGAAGTGCACAGGGATCCATGGAAAAAAGATATAGATTTTTTCAGCAAGGCAGTAGAGTTGCTGAAAGAGAGGAATCTGCTTGAAAATATAGATACGAAAAAACTCTATAATGCCGTTAAAAGAAAAAGCGGGGTTCCTGTTGTGATCTCAAAGTGAGACATCCCGCAAAATCTTTATATAAAAACTTTGCGGGATGTAAAACAGTCTAAACTATTTTATCAACATCAATTCAAATGCCTTCCTGGCTTTTTCAAAGGCGGCTGCGGCCTTCTTTGCAGCAATCTCTGCGCTCTCTGCAGCAGCTCCTGCCTCCCCTTCAGCCTCTCTTGCGACGTTCATCGCCTCCTGAGCCATATTCAGGGCATTCCGTGCCTCTTCTCTGGCTGCCACTACCTCGGCTGAGAGTCCATCAACCTTACCTTCGAGATCGGTTATCTGGATTTCGAGGGCCGCAATCTTGGCTTCCAACGGCTCTGTCTGCTCCAATACAAACGTTTGTGTAGCGCATCCAAAGGAAAAAAGAAACGGGACCATCATTGCTACTAGCAATACCTTCTTCATCGGTTTTCACCTCCTCATCTTTAAAAAATAGAGCTGCCAAGCAGTCTCTTCTTCAAAAAAACAAGTGTTAACATATTGATTATTCATATCTTTATTTAGTTTCATAAGAATTTAGATTTACAAGGAATAATACAATTAAACAAATAAAAATTCAAGTGCTCAGATGTTGAAACAAGTTCAGCACATAACCTCCAGGGGCAATATGCAGACTTTTGTAAGGGGCCTTCATTTAAGCTATATCGAGAAATTAGATTGCCATATCTAAAAAGAAATGTTACCATAATTGATGAAGTCGTAAAAAGTCTTAAAAAGCATTTTTCCGTCATTCCGACTTGCTCGGAATCGTTCCCTGTCTTTAAGAAGGATTCCCGACAAGCGGGAATGACGACTTTTTGCGAGTTTATCATAATTTACAATGGGTTTTTAGGAGAAACCGCACAGAAGGGTTTAGAGAGGTTAAATGACACCGCTTATTCTTGTTACAAATGATGATGGAGTTCACTCACCTGGGATAATTGCCCTTTTTGAAGATATGAAAAAGGTTGGGAACGCTTATATTGTTGCGCCGGACAGAGAGAGAAGTGCAGTGAGCCATGCCCTCACATTACATAGACCGCTAAAGGCAGATGAATTGCGTGAAAATGTCTTCAGTGTAAATGGTACCCCAACAGATTGTGTCGTCCTCGCCATACATAGAATACTATCTAAAAAACCCGATATTGTCGTATCAGGAATAAATATGGGCGCAAATCTTGGTGATGATATTACCTATTCTGGCACTGTTTCGGCAGCAATAGAGGGGACCATCCTAAATGTTCCATCCTTTGCCATCTCATTGGCAGGAGACAAGCCATTTCATTATGAAACTGCGGCTGCATTTGCCACTGAGATTGCAAAATACATACTGAGCAGATCTCTACCATATGATACCTTGCTTAATGTAAATGTCCCTGATATGGCCAAAAACGAAATAAAAGGCATAAAGATTACAAAACAGGGCAAAAGGATATACGACAACGCCATACGAGATATTTATTCCCCAAGAGGAGATAAGTATTACTGGATAGGCGGAGGAGAGCTATACTGGGAACGCGGAGAAGATATGGACAGTCATGCTGTGCAGAATAGTTATGTCTCTGTAACACCTATCCACCTCGATATGACAAACTACGAGGCACTGAGTGATCTAATCAAACATCCTATATAAGGGCAGGATGCTTGGTTAGATCACGGATTATAACTTTTTCCTCCTTAAATACCTAATTCCTTCTTACATATGGAACGCCAGGCACGATGAATAAATACGATATTATCATAGTTGGCGCCGGACCAGCCGGGATCTTCTCTGCGATGGAGCTTATTGCGAATGCTCCCGAGCTGAGGATTTTACTTATCGAAAAAGGAAAAGACATCGGCACTCGCCAGTGTCCTATGGATTCAGATGGCAGAGTCTGTAGATTATGTCCTGAATGTGCTATTGTGAGTGGATGGGGCGGAGCCGGAGCCTTTAGTGATGGGAAGCTTAATCTCTCTTCTGAGATAGGGGGATTTCTTTTAAAGTATGTAGATACGGTAACACTCCACTCTTTAATAGACTATGTGGATAGTATGTATGTAAAGTATGGCGCCCCCCATAACCTGTATGGCGGTGACGAAAGAGAAGCTGCAAGGATAAAGGATATTGCATCAAAGAATGATATCATGTTCATACCCTCAAGAATAAGACATATTGGCACGGGCAGGTGCAAAGATGTGCTCGAAAAAATGAGGGAGGCTACTGCCGAAATGGTCTCGATAATGTTTGAAACAGGTGTTCAGAGAATCATCGTAGAAAAGAAAAAGGCCATGGGCGTAAAACTAAAGAATGGGCAGGAGATATATGCTAACTATGTAATCCTTGCCTCAGGGCGGGCAGCATCAAAGTGGCTCGAAACGGAATTTAAAAGACTCAAACTCACCATTTTAAAAAACCCTGTGGATATAGGCGTGAGGGTAGAGTTGCCTGCATCTATCCTTGAATCCCTGACGAGCGTTGTCTATGAACCAAAGATGATATTTTATTCGAAGAGATTTGACGACAAGGTCAGGACATTTTGTGTTAACCCTTATGGGAAAGTGGTGAAAGAGTATCTGAAAGGCATGTGGACCGTAAACGGCCATAGCTATGCAGAAAAAAAGACAGACAATACCAATTTTGCAATCCTCGTAAGCACCTTCTTTACAGAGCCTTTCAGTGAACCAATATCATACGGCACTTATATATCAAGACTTGCCAATCTTATCGGAAATGGTGTAATTGTCCAGAGACTTGGAGATATTATGAACGGGAGACGCTCTACGGCTGAACGAATATCGAAGGGGATTGTAGAGCCAACCCTGAAAGATGCCACACCGGGCGACCTCAGCTTTGTTCTTCCATATCGCTACCTTTTTAATATTTTAGAAATGCTTGCCGCACTGGATAAGATCGCACCAGGTGTGAATTCAAGGCATACACTCATTTATGGTGTGGAGGTAAAATTTTATTCTATACGGGTTAATCTGACAGATAGTTTCGAAACAGAGATAAAAGACCTCTTCACAATCGGCGATGGAGCTGGTGTCAGCCGGGGACTTATACAGGCCTCTGTCTCTGGGGTAATAACAGCAAGGGAGATATTAAGGAGATATGGAAGACTTTAAAGTAATCAGAGACTCAATGGTTAAAACACAGCTTATTCCAAGGGGAATAAAAGACGAGGGCGTCCTCGATGCTATGAAAAAGGTTCCACGCCACCTCTTTGTGCCAGAATCCAGCCGGCATAATGCTTACGAAGATATGGCATTATCTATAGGTGAAGGGCAGACCATATCCCAGCCGTATATGGCTGCAGTAATGACAGAGCTTTTGGAATTAAAAGGTGATGAGAGGATTCTGGAGATTGGAGCGGGTTCCGGTTATCAAGCAGCAATATTGGCTGAACTGGCAAAAAAGGTTTATACCATAGAGAGGATAACATCCCTTGCAGATGGAGCCTTGAAGCTACTGGCAAGCCTTGGATATGAGAATATTCAGGTAGTAGTTTGTGACGGGACAAAAGGTCTGAGTGACAAAGCACCATTTGATAGAATTTTAGTTACGGCTGCTGCACCTGAAATCCCTGAACCCCTTGTAAGTCAGTTGAACGAAGGCGGAATTATAGTTGCACCAGTTGGAGAAAGGTTTTCGCAGGTATTGATTAAAGGGAAAAAAGAAAAAGGTCTCCTTGTTAAAGAGCAACACACTTCATGCGTCTTTGTCCCTCTTATTGGCGAATACGGTTTGAAAGGATAACTGCAAGACAATGGACCCCAAAATTTGGACAGCATGCTAAATTACAGTTGAGGTTCAATGACAGTATCTGTTGTAATTCCGTTATATAACGAGGAAGAAAATATTGAGATGCTACATGAGAGGCTGAAAGATGTCCTCAATAGTCTCGATACAGGGCATGAAATAATTTATGTGGATGATGGCAGTACAGACAGGACATTAGAGTTTCTCGAGGGCATACAAAAAAGAGAGAAAGATGTCATGGTTCTCAGCTTGAGGAGAAATTTCGGACAGCCCGCCGCCTTTGCAGCGGGCTTTGATTTTGCAAGGGGAGATGTTATTGTAACAATGGATGGGGATCTCCAGAATGATCCTGCAGATATTCCTCGACTCCTTGAGATGGCAAAGGAGTACGATCTTGTTAGCGGATGGAGGAAAAAGCGGAAAGACAATCTTTTCACAAGAAGGATCCCTTCATCGATAGCCAATTGGCTTATAAGTACAGTTACCGGTGTCAGGCTTCGTGACTATGGGTGTTCTTTGAAGGCTTACAGGAGAGATGTGATTAAAAATCTGAGACTCTACGGCGAAATGCATAGATTTGTTCCAGCGATAGCCAGCTGGTACGGAGTGAGTATTGCAGAGGTAGAAACCACGTACCATCCAAGGCTCAGAGGCAAATCCAAACATAGTATCTCAAAGACTATAAGGATATTGCTTGACCTTATGACCGTTAAATTCCTGCAGAGTTTTTCTCTAAGACCGATGCGATTTTTTGCCACTATAGGAATGCTCTCGGGCCTTTCTGGTATAGGCATATTTATTTATCTTATTGCTGAAAACATACTGAGAGGCACCAATATTGGCGACAATCCTCTTTTCCTTTTGGGTATATTGTTGCCAATAGCAGGCGTTCAGTTTATTGGCATGGGACTTCTTGGGGAGATGATCGTAAGGGCACATCAGGAGGGGCAGAAAAGGCCTATATACGCGATAAAGAAGATTCTTGGCCCTGGTGGCAAGAGAAGCAGAGATGAAAAATAAAAGTCTTTTTTGACAGGGTTCGAGGATCCAATCAAACTCTTAAACATTTCACTCGAATCCTTGACCCCTTACAGATTAATGCATAAAGAGCAAGACTGCTATGACGTGATTGTTATCGGTGCGGGGCATGCCGGGTGTGAGGCAGCCCTCTGCACTGCCCGATCAGGATTGAATACCTGCATCTTTACGACCAACCTCGATACTATTGCTCAGCTTTCGTGTAATCCCGCCATCGGAGGGCTCGCCAAGGGTCATATTGTCCGTGAGATAGACGCCCTTGGCGGCGAGATGGCGAAGATTACGGACCGCTCAGGCATTCAGTTTAGGATGTTGAACCTTTCAAGGGGACCGGCCGTCTGGTCCTTAAGGGCACAGGTTGACAGGGTTTTATACAGGCTAAATATGGCGCAATGCCTTGAAAGGCAGAAAAATCTGACAATAAGGCAGGATATAGTCGAAGAGATAGTGGTCGAAGGTGGAAAGGTCAAGGGTGTTGTCACATCGTTGGGGACTTTTAGTGCATCAAAGGCGATAATAGTCACTACCGGCACATTTCTGAAAGGGTTGATACATATAGGCCTTGCCAATTTTCAGGCTGGCAGGGCGGGTGAGTTTCCTTCAATAGGGCTATCTGATTCCTTAAGGAAACTGGGGCTTAAGTTGGGGAGACTAAAGACAGGCACGCCACCGAGACTTGACGCGAAAACTATTGATTTTTCAAAGACTACGCCCCAGCATGGCGACGACCCACCTCCGCCGTTTTCTTACTCCACAGAAGAGATAACAAATCCGCAGATACCTTGTTATATTACATATACAAACAAAAAGACGCACAACATAATCATGGAAGGTCTTGACAGGTCGCCACTTTACGGTGGAAGAATAAAAGGAATTGGTCCGCGATATTGCCCTTCCATAGAAGATAAAGTCGTCAGGTTTAGCGATAAGGAGAGACATCAGATTTCTTTAGAGCCCGAAGGACTCGAAACGATAGAGTATTATGCCAATGGGATATCTACAAGCCTGCCATACGATGTCCAGATAAGGCTTGTCCGGAGCATTGAAGGACTTGAGGACGCCAATATTATGCGACCTGCATATGCTATCGAATATGACTTCGTATATCCAACACAACTAAGACATAGTCTCGAAATTAAGGGTATAGATGGTCTGTTCCTTGCTGGGCAAATTAATGGGACATCAGGCTACGAAGAGGCCTCCGCACAAGGACTAATGGCGGGCATAAATGTCGTCTTAAAGTTACGTGACAAGGACCCCCTCGTCATCAGACGGGATGAGGCATATATTGGTGTCTTAATAGATGACCTTGTCACAAAAGGGACAGCTGAACCATACAGGATGTTTACTTCGAGGGCAGAATACAGATTACTTCTGAGGCATGACAATGCAGATTTCAGGCTAATGGAGAAGGGACATAAAATCGGCCTTGTATCTGATGCCGCCTATGAAAAGGTTAAAGAGAAAAAAAGGATGATGAACGAGGAGATCAAAAGGCTTAAGGGTGTGCGAGTTAAGCCATCTGATAAAATCAATGAGGCCCTTTCTACTATCGGGACATCGCCCATAAGAGAAGAGGCATCTCTGGAGAACCTTTTAAGGAGACCAGAGATTAAATATGGTTTTATAAGGCGATTTTCCCCGTCTCCATATGGTTTAACATCTGAAGTAGAGGGCATTGTCGAAATTAATGTTAAGTACAACGGCTATATCGAGAGGCAGGTTAAGATGGCAGACAGATTGAAGAAGCTGGAATCTAAAAAGATACCGCTCGATTTTGATTATAGATCAATCCAGGGGTTGTCTAAAGAGGTCGTTGAGAAACTATTAGAAATACAGCCAGAGACTATTGGTCAGGCAGGCAGGATGCCAGGCATTACTCCTGCGGCAATATCCATAATATTGGTTGCGGTCGAAAGATATTGGAGACAGATAAAAAGCCCCTGTTAAGCAAGCAAGGTATGAGTTAATGGGTTAAAGGCAGTTTCCAGTTACCCGTTGACAGTCTCCAATTTCTAATTTCTAATTTCTAAGGTATATGCGAACCTTGAACCTTGAGTTTTATATCAGAAGTGTTAGTATCGCTAAAGGAGAGCCCTTCAACGCATTTTCTACAAAGGATCCTAAAACAGCCCTGCCAACTATCTGCCCTGCCTCTAAGGCAGCCTTCTGCAGATACTCATCTTGTGTCATAGCTCGAGATGCATCAAAATAGCCTCTTCTCTCTAAAACAGCGACAATGTCATTCTGTTTTACTGCCTTGGGGTTGTAGTTCACAAGAAGGCTACCAGTAATAAGATTTATATCTGTAGTAGCAATCCCTTCTATCGTGCTCAACGCCATCTTTAGCTCATCGACGGCGATTGCATTATTTTTTATAGCAGGGCTCTTTACTCTCAGCCTTCCTGGGACATTATGAATATAATAGCTCATCATCTTAAGTTTTGAGTTATAAGTGTTGAGTTTTGAGTTAACATCCAAAACTCAACACTCAACTATGCCTAATTAGACATCCTGAATTTTATAGGATGTCTCTCTTTGCTTTCCTGTATGTTTTACATTTTGGATAGTCAGAACATCTGAACCTCAAAGCTATATCTTCTCTTTTATAAAGGTTCATTGACTTTCCACATTCAGGACAAGTAGGTCTGTCCTTAATGCCAAGTCTCTTAGCGCCGACGGCAAATTGTCTCCCACACAAAAGGCATAGAAAGCGTTGTCTTCCTGTCTTTGACTTCCCGTATTTGTAAAAAACATCTAAACCGCAAGTTGGACATTTAATTGCAGCATCGTTTAATACTCGCAACACTGTCATATAGTAATTATAACTCTTTAATTGTTACACCTTTATGACAGTTGTGTTAAATTTCTGTTGCAATTTTCTGTAGGCGTGGAATTCCGGTGTCCACAGGCTTCCAGCCTGTGGACAATATGGTTTGGCGGATCATTGATTATCGGGAAGATGTGCCACTTTATCAGCTCTCAAAGGTAAATATACTAATTTGCTGCTGGTAAGCCCCTCAAGGGCATTAATATAAGTCAACTGCCTCTCTTTGACGCGATTGAAGTCTGACATGTAATCTGGCCTTACTGATTCGGCTGCCGGAAAATCTAGGGTCAAAAAGTTTACCGGCCTTCCCCATTGGCGGACCCCAAAACTCAGATGAGGCCCAGTAGAAAGACCTGTAGAACCAACATATCCTATTATCTGTCCCTGCTCTACCCTGACGCCCTTCCGTATACCCTTCCCATAGCGAGATAGATGCCCATAAGTGGTAGTAAATTCACGGCTATGGCGTATTTCGACAAAGTGTCCATAGTCTCCTCTCCAACCAGCATGAGTGACTACTCCATCGCCTACTGCCATTATAGGTGTGCCTGTAGGGGCAGCAAAATCGGTGGCGGGGTGTGGACGATAAATCCCCAAAACAGGATGAAACCTCCGAGGAGAAAAGTGGGAGCTAATGCGGTAATAATTTAATGGGGAGCGCAAAAACTTTTTCTTTAAAGACTCACCCTGCGGAGTGTAATAACCCTTACTTCCCGCTGGGCATTCAAAGAAGATAGCCGTGTAAGTCCTTTCGCCTCTCTGATATTGGGCAGATAATATTCGCCCTTGCCTAATTGGTATATCATCTTTATAGTATCGCTCCCAGACTATCGTGAAGATATCTCCAGGGCGAGTCTCACTAAAAAAGTCTATCTGCCATGCAAAGATATTAGCAAATCGCACAACCATTTCAGGAGCTAAATTCTCTCTCTTCATAGCTTTATATAAGGAACTCTCGATTTCACCTCTTATCCCAACCATATGTTTATCTAAGGAGACCTCTTGCTTTGAGGCTACTAATTCTCCGTCTTCTGATTTCTCGACCAGATAAATCTGCGTGAGAGAAACCTGGTATTTGAAACTCTTGAAATCGCCGCATCCATAAAAGGTGATTTCATACTTATCTCCTGGGCGACCCCTTTTAAGATTAAACACAGACCGCATCGATTCTTCTAAGGCAAGAATTTTGCTCGACGGTATGCCGTTTCTTCTTAGAGAAACATAGAGAGGTTCGCCCGCCCTTATCTCCCCTTTTATTACCCTTGTGGGAAGAGAGAGTTTTGGTAGTTGTTGCTCCACCTCATCACTCGATAGCTTTTCTGCCAATACTTCCTTTACAGATGCCGTCTCTGCCGGCAGATGGGCAGGAGGTACCGTTTCTGATCTGAAGGCAAAAAGTCCTACAATAATTAGTAAACTCATGACACAAGCTAGAAGAAACCACTTCTGATATTTTTTACTTTTCATCCATCTCCTCCTGGTATAATCCTCTGTAACTACTCAGGTTCAAGGTTCAAGGTTCACGACAAAAAAGGTTCCACGTTCACAGTTCACAGTTTACGTTAACTGATAACTGGCAACTGATAACTATCCTTTATAACCTCGAACCTCGAACCTCGAACCTTGAACCTGAGTAGTTACCTCTATTCAATTAGCAGCCCACTTGATTATATCATCAACCATTGCCTTTATGGTGGCTTCTTGTGGCATTATGGTGACTTTAAGCCCGGCAACTTCTATTGCCTTTGTCGTAACAGGGCCTATGGAGGCTATAGCTGTGCCTCTCAAGAAATCTATTGCCTCTTCTCCTACTATATCGATAAAGTTATTGAACGTTGCAGCGCTTGTAAATGTTGCTATCGAAATCCTGCCCTCCTTTAAAAATTGCTTGAGCCTTTTGCCGTGCTTTTCGAGTTTGATAGCACGATATGTGGCCGGTGTATCTATCTTTCCTCCTAATTCCCTTACTTTTTGGGGAAATATTTCCCTCGCAATATCAGCCCTCGGAAGTAATATCTTTAATCCCTCAAGATTTTTATCTCCTCCTGCCTCCTGAACACTATGCCCTTTAACAAACGCCATTATTAAGCCCTCTGCGTTGAACTCTTTTGGAACAAGATCTATTTTAATACCATAATTTCTGATTGCCTCAGCAGTCTTTGTGCCTATAGCGCATATCTTAATCCCCTTTAAGTCTCTAATATCCTTGTCTCGATCAACAAACCTCTTTATGAAATACCTAAACCCGTTTGCACTTGTAAACATGAGCCAGTTGTAATCTTCTATCCTGTCTATTGTGCTGTCTATTTCAGAATAACTCGCTGGCGGAACTATTTTTGTTGTCTGAACCTCAAATATCTCGGCACCTAAATCCTCAAGTGGTCCATAATCCGGCGTATATTTCCTTGTTATTAAAATCCTGCTGCCGAAAAGAGGTCTATTTTCATACCACTTTATGGTATCTCTTAGCCTGACAACATCTCCGACTATCATTACCGCAGGTGACCTCATCTTGCTCTCTTTTACAACTCCCGCAATATCTCTCAGGCTGCTCACAATAGTCTTCTGGTTAGGCCTTGTTCCCCACCTTACTACTGCCACTGGTGTATCTGGAGATTTTCCATGACTTAGAAGTCTTGAGGTAATGCCGCCCATATTTTTGATGCCCATCAAAAAGACAAGGGTATCGACACTGCTTGATAGCTTTGGCCAGTCTATGGAGCTTTCAGGCTTTGTTGCATCTTCATTGCCCGTGATTACTGCAAAAGATGAAGAATACCTTCTGTGGGTTAGTGGAATACCTGCATATGCAGGCACTGCTATCGAGGAACTAACACCAGGAACTATCTCAAACTCTATGCCCTCTTGTGCAAGGATCTCTGCCTCTTCACCGCCACGGCCAAATACAAATGGATCACCGCCTTTTAACCTGCAGATAATTTTACCCTTTTTTGCCCTGTCCACGAGTGCCTGATTGATCTCACTCTGGGTCATTGCGTGGTGTCCTCCGCGTTTTCCGGCATAGATAAACTCTGCATCATGGTCGATATAATTCAGTATCTGGGCATTTAGATGGAAGTCGTATACCACAACCTCAGTCTTTTGAAGACATCGCATGCCTTTAACTGTCAGCAGCCCTATATCGCCAGGCCCTGCGCCTATGAAATAAATCTTGCCTTTTCTCATCTTAATGTCGTTATCTTTTTGGCCTCATTCAGTATCTTCTCTGCACCCCTCGAAAGGAGTTCCTCAGCGAGTTTAACACCCAAGGATTCTGCATCATCAAGATTACCCTCGATATGCACTTTCACAATAACATCTCCTGCCACACTCCCTGCGAGTCCATCCATAATTAGTAATGACTTAAGCCCTCGGTTAATTATTCTTGCATAAGCGGCTATGGGCGCCTGACAGCCTCCCTGAAGCCTTTTTAAGAATGCCCTTTCGGCCTTTACGCAAATAGAAGTTTCCGGATGATTCAATAAGGCAACTAGTTTATTTGCAAATATATCGTCTGCCCTGCATTCAACCCCTATTGCCCCCTGACTTATTGCGGGGAGACTTACCCCGATCGGAAGGATTTCTGCTATCATCTCTGTCAATCTAAGTCTTTTGACACCTGCAGCAGCCAATATTATGGCATCAAACTGCCCTTCATCGAGTCTCCTCAGTCTTGTATCGAGGTTGCCTCTTAGTTGCTTAATCTTCAGGTCGGGTCGTATATTCAGCAGTTGGCACGAACGTCTGAGACTACTTGTCCCTACTATGGCGCCACTCGGCAGATCCATAAATTTTTCTACTCTCTGCCTACCATTTTCCACCTTTGTTATAAAGGCATCCCTTGGGTCTTCCCTTTCACATACTGCTGCAATGCGTAAACCCTCCTGCAGATCAGCAGGCACATCCTTCATGCTATGAACCGCGATATCTATTCTGCCGCTCAGCAGTGCCTCTTCGATCTCTTTTACAAAAAGACCCTTGCCTCCAACCTTTGACAGCGGGACATCTAAAATTTTATCCCCGGTAGTCTTTATCTTGTCCAATCCAATATCTATGCCTGGATGAGTCCTTTTCAACTCAGATCTTACCCACTCAGCCTGCCATAGCGCAAGTCTGCTGCCTCGAGCGCCAATTATGAGTTTACTCTTCATAAGCCTTTATTACCTCTAAAGAACTCAATAAGCAGTTGCTGCCTGTATTCCTGCTGCTGCTCTTGCCCATAAAGAACCTGCCTCATGACGAGATGCTGTCTTTAGTATTGGTGATTTTTCTTTTTTTGCCCTTGATATCTTCGCGTCATTTTTAAGGATAGGTTCAATCCCTTCCATATCAATCCCAAAAAGCGATGACAGATCAGAGTCGTCGATAACCCTTGAACTTTTCTGTTCGACCTTTTTGAGCAGGCTGGCGGTTTTGTCTCCAACTACCATGGTTATCAGGTCATTCATCTCAACCTTTCTCGGTCTGAAAAATAGCGCCGGTTCATTATCCAGTCTTGCCCCGACTCCATAGAGGGTTGCGGCAACATGCTTGCACATACTTGCCCAGTCAGGACAGCTGCGACTAAAAGAGATTTTTGAGGGAGATGGGAAGAGTCCTGACTTTTTATCAGTAAATACTTCTGTCAGGGCCTTTGGGAATTTGCCTTCAAGGAGCTCTTGCAGGGAGTCGAACTCTCCCTTGCAGATATTTTTTATGTTATTCCAGATTTTTTCGTCTAACGGTTTTATCCCTATTTCTACTCTGTATGGAGAAGAGTTAGAGCCCTGGACCAAGGATTTTATCAGTCCTGCATTTATCTGCAGATCCAGCACAGCGCCGTTACGAACATAGCTTCTTCCCCTGCTTATGCGGTTATGATAACCGGCATAGTTTTCTAAATTAGAATTCTATGCCTTCCCCCACCAAGTTCTGGCCAAAGTTCTGCCCTCAATAAGAACCGGCGTTATATCGAGATTCTTCTTCTTAAGGGCGGTCACCTTTTGTTCTGCCTTTGATATGTAAGGTCTGTAAAATCCCCTGTATGCCATTCATATACCTCTATCGATTACAGACTGAGTTTGAACATATCTAATATCTCCTTATTGTCCATTTCAGTTATCCAGTTTTCATTTGAACTCTGGATTATATTACGGCACAAGGTCGATTTTTCTTCCAGCATTGAGTCGATCTTCTCCTCTACTGTCCCCTTTGTTATAAATTTGTGCACAACTACCTTTTTCCTTTGACCTATCCTGAACGCCCTGTCAGTTGCCTGATTTTCGACGGCAGGGTTCCACCATCTATCAAAATAGATAACATGATTTACATTTGTCAAATTGAGTCCCACACCCCCAGCCTTAATCGACAGGACAAAAAATGGGACATACTCTTCACTCTGAAAACGTTCGATGATCTTTTTTCTCTGCATCACCGGGATGCTTCCGTGCAGAATCAAACCTTCTCTTTTAAAGACGGTCGTTAAAAAATTACAGAGTGGTCCTGCTATTTCTTTAAACTGCGTAAAGATTAATACCTTTTCTCTCTTTTCGAAGATAGTTTCGCAAATCTCCCGTAACCGTTGAAATTTACCGCTATCGTTTTCTATATAATCTCCGCTGCCAAGGTACTGATCTGGATGATTGCATATCTGTTTAAATTTCATGAGGGAGGCAATTATAATCCCTCTTCTCTGAATACCTGTCAGCTCCTCTAAACCCCGCTTAATATCATCTACGAGTTTTTTTATATGAAACGATCTGTCTCTTGGTCAGTCCAGAATAGGTCTTCATCTCTATTTTGTCAGGCAGGTCTGATATGACCGATTTATCTGTCTTTAATCGTCTTAATATATATGGACTGATCACCTTTTTTAGCCTTCCATATCCGTAAGAGTCATTTTTTATCTTCTGGGCATACTCTGCAAATTCCTTTGAAGTCCCTAATAACCCTGGATTGATAAAATCATAGAGGGACCACAGGTCTGAGAGGCTGTTTTCTATGAGGGTGCCGGTCAGAACTATCCTATTGCGCGATTTCAGCCTTTTTACTGCCCTTGCCTGTTTTGTCCCTGGATTCTTGATTGCCTGTGCTTCATCTAAGATGACATAGTTCCATGAATAGGACTTTATTGCCTCATATTTTTGGATTAAGGAGTATGTTGTAATGATAAGGTCATATCTATCTATAAATGAGTCGTCTTTCATGATGGTCTTACCCTTAGAGTTCACTCCAGTATGGGCGATAAAGAATTTCAGAGAGGGCGCAAAACGGATTATTTCATTCTGCCAATTTGAGAGTAGAGAAGCAGGTATGATTAGCAGGTTGGCGCCTTCGGTCTTTTTTGTCTTTAAGTCGTCTAAAAAGGCAAGAATTTGAACAGTTTTACCTAATCCCATATCATCTGCCAGGCATGCCCCGAATTGCAGCGAATGCAAAAAATGCAACCAGTTTAATCCATTCTGCTGATAAAGACGTAGTTTGGCCTTGAACCCTTTCCCCGGAAGTGTTGGCTTAATCATGGCCGGATTTCTTAATTTAGCGATAACCGATTCAAGCCACTCCCCGTTTGAGACTTCCAGTATGCCGTCACCATGGATATCCCCAAAGATCGATTTAGCGCCTAACTGCATTTTCATGGCCTCCTTGAGGCTCAAACCGCCATTTTCTATCACTCCTTCAGTCTTTTCGAGCAGATCGAGCACCTGATTCAGTTTTTCAGAGTTCACCTCGACCCATTTCCCTTTGATATAGGCAAGTCCTTCCGATTCTTCTAATATCCTTCTTGCCTCTTTTTCTGTAATAACGGTATCTCCTAAAAGGATTTGTGCGTCGAAATTTAGGATAGAGTCCATGCCAAGATAGTTTGGAGAGGTATTCCCGATGGCGACAACAAGTTTAAACGAAGAGGCCCCACCCTTCCACCAGTCGGGTATCCTGCACAAGATTCCCGAGTCTTCATAGATCGCAATCTCTTTCAGGAATTTAAAGGCATCTTTTGGAGTCCATGCCAGAGGATGAAAGACTTCTCCAGAGTCTAAAAGGTCTGCTACCAAATCACTCTTTTTAGCAGCTAAATGAATAGTTGCAAGGATATCTAACAGCTCCTGGCTGTGATGCCTATATTCCTCAAGTGCAAATTTCAGAGGGATATGCCTTGATCTCCCCTGCTTGCTTAAACTCGTTGAATAGGTTGCCAGAAAGGCAAATGGATATTCCTCTGTTTTTCTGTTTTCGACAAGGTGGAAATAGACCCTGCCTATAAGGTGAACATCGGGGCTATAGGTCTTTAAGAAACCCTCTACAGTGCCGTCATACCCTTTTATCATCTGCCGGAATTTGGTCTCTACCCGTGACCATAGAAATTTCAAGAGGGCCTCATCTAGATATTCAGCGCCTGTCATAAAAGGGGCTTTTTCTAATACTTCTTTAATCTTTTTGCCCTCCAGGGAAATATGGATTTTCTCCCTTATCTGTTCAATATCCTGGACTTGGCGTAATTTTGCTGCGAAAATACCTGTAAAATTCCTCCAGAACTCCAAAGAGACAGACAGGGGTATCTCTCTATCAGAAAGGCCTAAAAATAATAAGGCAGAGTAAATATCTTCCTGGAATCGTCTGTATATCTCTTTCTCTAAAACCTGTCTGCCCTTGTCTGCTTTCGCATCTGGCTTCGTATCTGAATCTATCCATTCCAACTGCATAATGCCATTCGGCATTAGAGCTGCTGTTAATTCCCGATTCATAGCTATTCCCCGGCCTTATTTCCCATTTTCATGCCCATTAAGTCCATACAATCTTTGTATCACTGATACTAATTCGTCTCTGTCTACTACCTCTTCTTTTAGGGCAACTGTTGGTGGGTGTAAGAGTTCATTGATTATTGATGTCGCCATCTGCTGAACTGACCGCATCTTTTCGCCGTCGAGGTCGGGGAATTTATTTCTAAACTTCCTGATCTCTTTTTCCTTTATCCTTTCTGCTTTTTGTCGCATCTCTACAATGACAGGAACTGAATTCAGGGACGGCACCCACTTAATGAATTTTTCCACCTCTTCATCCACTATCCTTTCCGCCTTTTCTACCTCCTTTTTCCTCTCAAAGAGATTTGAGTCTGCAACTCCCTGAAGGTCATCGATGTCATAAAGATAAACATTGCCTATCCTGTTTATTTTTGGATCTATGTTTCTGGGCACTGATATATCTATTATAAAGACAGGCTTGTGTCTTCTTTTTTTCATAACCGCCTTCATCTCTTCTTTATTGAGGACATAATCTGGGGCGCCTGTCGAGCAGATTATTATATCCATATGCACTATCTCTTGCAAGAAGTCTTCGAATCTTGCTGGTCTGCCACCGAATTTTTCAGCAAGCTCACAACATCGCTCATATGTCCTGTTTACAACCACAACATCCTTTGCGCCACTCCTCACAATACATCGTGCCGTAAGTTCGGCCATTTCTCCTGCACCAAGGAGCATGCAAGATTTTCCTGAAAGGCCTCCAAATATCTTTTTTGCGAGCTCTACCGCTGCAAAACCTACGGAGACCGCATTTTCAGCAATTCTCGTCTCTGTCCTGACCCTTTTGGCCGTGGATATTGCCTTTCTCATCAATCTATTCAATAAAACACCCGTCGTTTTTTTGGTGAGCGCAAAGTCAAAGGCCTCTTTGAATTGACCGAGTATCTGAGGTTCACCAACCACCATAGAATCAAGGCTTGAGGCGACCATTAAGATATGTCTTATGGCATCAGATCCAGCGCGAATGTATAGTGACTTTTCGAAGACATCCCTCTGTATGCCGTGAAAAGCAGAGATGAAATTTTTTATACCCTCTACTGCTGAAGCAGTAGCAGTATCTACATGTGAATATATTTCTACCCTGTTGCATGTCGAAAGCAGGGCTACTTCTTTCACTTCTGATAATTTTTTTAGGCCAAATATCCCCTCTTCGACCATTGACCCGTTAAATGCGAGCCTCTCCCTGATTTCTACATCAGCGGTTCTGTGATTTAATCCTATAGCAAGAATTTTCATGAGAATGTATGTATGCTCTTTAAAAATAGATCAGCGCCAAAAAATGCAAATAATACCGTCGAAAAACCGGCAATAGATAGTGCGGCAATCTTTCTCCCTTTCCACCCAATAGCTAACCTCACAAAAAGAGCGAGGGCATAAACTCCCCATATTATAAGCGCCAAAATCTCCTTGGGATCCCATCTCCAATAAGCTCCCCATGCGGCTTCGGCCCCTATCGCACCTGCTATTATAGCAAGGGTAAAGAGTGGAAACCCTATAACAATAAGTCTGTAATTTATCTCATCGAGTACCTGAAGGCTCGGCAACCTTTGAAAAAGCTCGCGCGGATGTCTTGATTTTAGATAATACTCCTGAATTAGATACATTATCCCAATTCCGAATGCCACGGCAAAGGCCGCATAACTAAGAAACGCCAGCAGGGTATGCACTTCAAGCCAGTAGTCTTGAAGTATCGGGCTCAGTGGGCGCATCTCTCCTGGAGAAATAAGCGCAATAAGCATCAGAATAGAGACAATGGGCAAGATAAAAGAACCCATTATACCAATTTGATATCTGTATTTAAGAAAGAAAAATAGCAAGACAATGCACCATGCAAAAAAAGAAGAGGCTTCATGCATGCCGACTGCGGGAAGGTGCCCCATTGCTATATATCTATAGACAATATTGGCCGTGTGCATCAGAAATCCAGAGCCAACAAAGAGGTGTATTATTTTCGATGACCCCTTGCCTCCCTTAAGTATTCCGCAAATGCCCATGATTGCTGCAATGAAGTAAAGTACGAAGGCTAATTTAAAGAGGATATCTTCCATCTTTTAACAAGGTTCCAGGTTCAAAGTTCACGGTTCACGGTTAACAACCCTTCAGAACTTGAACCGTGAACCTGAGCAGTTATCTTTATTGGTTCTTCTCCAAATTTAGTAGAGATTAGGTAGTGTAGGGCTTTATGCCCGTA